>NZ_JBKJYW010000291.1:0-3541 GCF_046715635.1 Serratia sp. (in: enterobacteria) | reverse complement strand
TGCTCGGTAAGGCGGTGGCCGCGAAAACGCTCCACCATCGAGGTGCTGGTCATCACCAACCCCGGCGTACAAAATCCACACTGTACCGCCCCCACATTCACATAAGCCTGCTGTACGGCAGACAGTTTTCCCTGTTTTACCTCGCCCTCGGTGGTGCGGATGGTTTTGCCATCGGCCCAAAGTGCCAGGTAAATACAGGTATCGGTAGCGACATCGTCGATCAATACGGTACAGGCACCACACTCGCCCACGCTGCACCCTTGTTTGACGCTGTTAAGCCCTTGCTGGCGCAGTAACTCCATCAGCGACAGGCGGGGATCGACCTCGAATTGATAGGGGCGGCCATTGATGGTGCAATTGATCAACATGATAACTCTCCTCCTGCGCGTTGGGCCGCCAGGGCCAGCACGCGCTCTGCCAGCGTACGGATAATTTGCATGCGGAACTCTTTGCTGGCGCGCCAGGATGAACGTGGCATCACGTCACGTATGACCGCCTCACGCACGGCGGCGAGCGTTTGCGCATTGAATGGCTGACCCAGAGCTGCGGCCTCGGCATTTGGGGCACGGATCGGCGTTGGGGCCGCTACGCCAAAGGCGATTTTCACCGCGCTAAAGCGGCCATTTTCAATTTTGCAGGCCGCAGCGCAGCCGATGGTGGCAATATCCATCGCACCACGCATGGCGTATTTGTAATAGCTGGCACCAAAGTGCTGATAGTGCAGTGGCTTGAACAGCAACGCCACGGCGATCTCATTTTGCCCCAACGCGACTTTGCCTGGGCCGGTGTGGAATCCCTGGATTGGCGTGCGGCGCAGCCCTGTGGGGGTAGCGATTTCCAGTTCTGCCTCCATTACCACGCAGGGTGAGGCGGAATCCGCGCTGGTGGCCCCGTTGCAGATGTTCCCGCCCAGCGTGGCCATGTTACGCACCTGTGGCCCGGCGATCGTCGCGGCTGCCTCTGCCAGAATCGGGATGTGGCGTTGCACTAACGGCGAATCGATAATCTGGCTAAAGGTGGTGCCACTGCCGATGCGCAGTGTGCCATCCGGCAGCAGCTCGATGCCGTTCAGCTCCTTCAGGCCGTGAATATCCACCAGGTGGCGGTATTTGCCGTTCATATGATGGAGCTGGATCAGCACGTCGGTACCGCCAGCAATCAGCCGGGCCTGCGGATCGGTGGCTAATTGCCGCACGGCATCGTCTATGCTGGTCGCCCGATAATAGTGTGCAATATCGTACATGGTTTTCTCCAGTTACTCGATCAGGCCCGCCTGCGAAAAGTAGCGATACAGCGTTTTGGGCGTCAGCGGTAGTTCATCTATCTTCACGCCGGTTGCCATCCAGATGGCGTTACGGATCGCCGGGGCGGGAGAGATCAGCGGCGGCTCACCCAGTGCCTTGTGCCCATAGGCGGATTGCGGCTCGTAGGTTTCGACAAACGCACAGTCCAACTCTGGCAGATCGAGAATGGTAGGGAACTTGTAATCCAGCAGATTGTTATTGCGCACGATGCCGCTTTGCTCGTCGATGATCATCTCTTCGAACAGCGTCCAGCCGATGCCCATCCCCATGCCGCCATGCACCTGTCCCTCGGCCAGCAGTGGGTTAAGGATCTGCCCGGAATCATGCAGGTTAATGATCTTGTTGATGGTGACCTTACACAACTCAATATCGACGGTGAGGTCAACAAAGGTGCAGCCAAAGGCGGGCGGATTACTGCGGGTTTTGCAGGAAACCTCGGCCATAATCTGCCCGCCGACCTCCTGATCGTAGTGGGCACTCATGGAGACGTCTTGCACAGAGCACAACACTTTTTCCGGCATCTCTTTCAGTACCACCTCGCCGTTGATCACATCGAGTGCCCATTCGGGCTGGCTGCACATATAGGCTGCATGGGTCAGGATCTTGGCACGTAGTTCGGTAGCGGCCTGGCGGACGGCTGGGGCTGCGACATAGCTTTGCCGCGAGGCGAAGGCACCGGGATCGTAGGCGGTAATATCGGTGTCTTGGGTGGAGATAACATAGATGGAAGAGAAGGGGACGCCGATGGTTTGCGCCGCCATTTGTGCAAACACGGTATCCGATCCCTGGCCAATTTCCGTCGCGCCGACTTGCAGATGGACGGTACCGTCCTGGTTCAGTAACAACCGGGCGCTGGCAATCTCGACGCCAACTGGATAGGTATTAGACGCATAGCTAAGGCAGGCCACGCCCACGCCGCGGCGGATGGGGCCACTTTGGTTCAGGCAGGCGGCTCGGCGGGCATCCCAGTCAAACAGTTCCCGGCCTTTTTGCAGGCACTCGATAATACCAGCGCTCTTGATCTCCTTGTGATTGAGCGGATTGACATCCCCCAGGCGGGCGACGTTTTTGAGCCGCAGTTCCAGCGGATCCATCCCCAGTTGGGCGGCGGCTTCGTCAATCATGCATTCCAGGGCAAAGGTCACCTGTGGTGCACCGTAGCCACGCATGGCTCCGGCGTTCGGCAGGTTGGAGTAAAAGGTGGTGGCTTGGTAACCGAAGGCGATACGCGGATACAAATAGGCGATTTTATTGGCCCCGGCGGAAGCAATGGAATGGCCGTGAGAAGCATACCCCCCGGTATTGGAGAGTACCTCCAGGCTATAGGTTTGCAGGATGCCGTCGCGGTTAATGCCCATCTTACCGCTGATGGCGAACGAGTGGCGGGTGCGTGATGCCAAAAAGCACTCTTCGCGGCTCAGCTCGATCTTCACCGGCACGCCGCCGAGTTTCCAAGTCAGGAACGCGGCCATCGGTTCTTCCAGTACGTCCTGCTTATTGCCGAACCCGCCGCCGATATAGGGCTTGATGACACGGATGGATGACCATGGCCGATCCAGCGCCTGGCCCACTACGCGACGTACCAGGTGGGGGATTTGGGTGCTGGAGACGATCACTATGCGATCCATCTCATCCATATAAGCGTAGGAGATCACCCCTTCCAGATGACAATGTTGTACCACCTGCGTGCGGTAGCTGCCTTCGATCACTACCTCTGACGCAGCCAGTGCCGCAACGGGATCGCCGCCACTGAGTTGGTGTTGTTTCAGCAGATTGCTTTGTCCGCCGTGCAACAGTGGCGCATCGGCAGCCAATGCCGTCTCTGCGGTGGTCATCACCGGCAGTTTCTGGTATTCCACCTCGACCAACATGGCGGCTTTTTCCGCCGTTAACGCGTCACCGGCGACCACGATCGCCACGCCATCGCCGTGATGGCGCACATGCTGGGTCAGCAGCCGTTTATCCGCTACGTCACGCTTATTGGCATCCAGCGACCAGGCGTGGCCGGCCGTCGGAAAACCATGCTGCGGCACATCCTGATAAGTGAATATGGCTTCCACCCCCGGCAATTGCAGGGCTTTGCTGGTGTCGATACGCGTAACCAGACCATGGGCAATCGGGCTACGGACATATTTGGCATGACGCATACCGGGCATGGTCATATCGTCGGTATAACGCGCCCGGCCGGTGACTTTGGCTTGCGCATCGACGCGTTCAAGCGACGCTCCTACAGGCAT
>NZ_JBKJYW010000290.1:0-16256 GCF_046715635.1 Serratia sp. (in: enterobacteria) | reverse complement strand
GTTCCCGGCTGTGATACGCTTATGACGTTGATGATAAGGAGATAATTGCATGAATATCGAACGAATTGATCCGGCACAGCGCTGGTCTGAAGCGGTGATCCACAATGACACCGTGTATTACACCAGCGTCCCGGAAAATCTGGACGATGACGCTACGGCGCAAACCGCCAACACCTTGGCTGCTATCGATGTATTGCTGGCCCGCGTGGGTTCGGACAAGAGCCGGATTTTAGACGCCACCATTTTCCTGGCCAACGGCGATGATTTTGCTGCCATGAATGCCGCCTGGGATGCCTGGGTAGTTGCAGGCAGCGCGCCGGTACGTTGTACCGTAGAAGCGCGTCTGATGAATCCTAAATTCAAAGTTGAAATCAAGATCATCGCGGCACTGTAAAACAAAAACCGCAGGCCATACCCTTTATCCAAGAGTATATTCCTGCGGTTTTTTATTTGGCTGGCCGTTACGCCAGTTTGATAATGATCATCCCCGTCAGCAACAGGGCCAGCCCCATCCAGCCTTTGGCATTAAGCCGTTGACCGAACAAGATCCAACCGGCAGCGATGGTGGCTGCGATACCGAAACCGCCCCACAATGCATAAGCTACCGAAAGATCGATCCCCTTCACCGCCTGCGCGAGCGCGCTGAATGCACCTAATACCGACACCAGCGACAACAGCCCCAGCCAAACCCTGCTAAAACCGTTCGACATCTTCAGAAAGATGTTAGCCACAATCTCCAATACGATGGCCAAGGCCAGAAACCCAATGTGGTACAACTCAAGCTGTTGCATGGTTGTCACCTCGCGGGCTGACCTGTTTTCGTGGCTTGCGGGTGCCGGATTTCACCAGCAGGATCCCGGCAATCAACGCCACCAAGCCCAGCACTTTCAGCGCCGAGATTGGCTCATCAAACAGCATCACGCTGAACAGGGTAATAAACAGGATGCCGATCCCTTCCCATAAGGCGTAAGCAACGCCCAGGGCCACGCGTTTTACCGCTAATGACAACATGATGTAAGACAGGGTGATCATCACGTACATGACGATGTGCCCGGTCATACCGCCGCTGACGCTAGCGTATTTCATGGACAGGGTGCCGATAATTTCGGCGGTAATGGCAAAGCCTAAAAAGATCCAATAAATCATAATTTTTCTCCCAAACGGCGAATCACGCACGCTAAGGCGTATTTATCCCAATCTATCTCATCTAACAGGCGCACGACGGCGCTTGAGATATAGAAATCTCTGGGGATAAACCTACCCAAACGTATTAAAGAAGTTTGCCCGGCAACGCCAAACGACGGGAAGTGAACCCAGTCATCAGCACCGGTTAAGGGAGAAAGACGCTATAGCTCGCTGCACCAGTGATGCTCACTGGCAAGGATGGCAGAAAGGAAAAGTTGGCAACAAGATGTTCTGAGAGGCGTTCTATTAAGTTTCATCATAATTATTCTCTATCTTCAGCCGCACACCGTGCGATTTGCCCAATATCCTCATGAATGTAAAATTTTCAACTGCATTAGTTTTACCATAGCGAAAATCAGAAAGCAAACCGCCGTTTTCACATTTAGCGAAAAAAAATGGGTTATAAATAAGAACCTTAATGTTTTTAAAAATTAAAAAAGGCTCAGATCTTCACCCAAGCCTTGCGAGAATTTCGGCAACCTGTAACGACGGCAGATTCAAGCGCCACGCGCCTTAGCGCAGGATCTGTTTGATGCCTGCCAGCAGCAACGCGACCTCTTCGGCAAGGGTCTCCCCGCTGTGCGCATCGATGATGGAACTGTAAACGTGTGGCATCACCTTTGCGACTCCGGCGTCAAGGCAGGTTTCCAGTATTGGCAGGAAGTTTCGCGTATCGATCCCCCCGGTCGATTAGTTATAAAAAAGGGAAAGAAGGTGATTGGCGAGCTGATAGCCCATCTAACCAAAAACCATCCTAATACAGGGCTAGAGAAAACGACCACCGCAGAATGTGAAACCGGGGCATTTACAGGCAAAAAAAATGCCAATCACAAAGGATTGGCATCAACAGGAGCGAACAGGGGTTTAGGCAGTAGCACCCTTGACGGCTTCACGCGCCAATTCGGTGATACGGGCATAGTCGCCGCTTTCCAGCGCATCCGCAGGCACTAACCAGGAACCGCCGATGCACAGCACGCTTTTCAGTGCCAGATAGTCACGGTAGTTGTTCGGCGTGATGCCGCCGGTTGGGCAGAAACGTACCTGTGAGAACGGCCCGGCAATGGCTTGCAGTGCCTTAACGCCGCCGTTGGCTTCCGCAGGGAAGAATTTAAACTCGCGCAGGCCATAATCCATCCCCAACATCAGCTCGGAAACGGTGCTGATACCCGGGATCAACGGAATGCTGCCTGCGGTGGCGGCTTTCAGTAGATCGGCGGTCAGGCCAGGGCTAATGGCAAACTGTGCGCCAGCCTCGGTCACTTCTTGCAGCTGTTGTGGATTGATCACCGTGCCCGCACCGATGATGGCGTCAGGAACTTCTTTGGCGATCGCACGAATAGCATCCATCGCACAGGCGGTACGCAGCGTCACTTCCAGCACGCGCACACCACCTGCAACCAGTGCTTTAGCCAACGGCACAGCGTGTTCCAGCTTGTTAATCACAATCACCGGAACTACGGGGCCTGCCGTCAGGATCTGTTCTGCACTGGTTTTCCAGTTTTTCATCGTCATTCTCTCCATTACTTTCGGTTGGTGTATGGCACGCCCCTGCCACAGGGCTCCGCATCGCTGCAGATTCCGATCGCACCGCTAAAAGCCAGCAGACAGGCTGACGCCGGTCACCTAGGCTAATTCTGTTGACGTGTTACCAGCCCCTCACCCCAGCCCTCTCCCAAAGGGAGAGGGCGCTAAATGGTGCTCTCAATAAGCCCTTGCTGTTTCAGGAAGAAAGTCAGAACAGCAACAACTTCGATCTACCACTGCGGATCCAGGAAGAAAACCAGAGCGGCAGCAACCTCGATCGGTTCCCTCTCCTTTTGGGAGAGGGTGAGGGTGAGGGAACAGGTTAACTACTGCTTATTCGAACTCGTTCCACGAACGGCCATCGCGCGTGATCATCGCGACGGAAGCCACCGGCCCCCAAGTCCCAGACTGGTAAGGCTTAGGCGCCTCGTTGTCCGCTTTCCAGGCATCCATGATTGAGTCAACCCACTTCCAGGCTTCTTCCACTTCGTCACGGCGCACAAACAGCGCCTGGATGCCACGCATGGTTTCCAGCAGCAGGCGCTCATAGGCGTCGGCCACGTGTTCCTGGTTAAAGGTTTCCGAGAAGCTCAAATCCAGCTTGGTGGTTTGCAGACGATGTTTGTGATCCAGCCCCGGCACCTTGTTCAGTACCTGGATTTCGATCCCTTCGTCCGGCTGCAGGCGAATGGTCAGTTTGTTCTGCGGCAGCTGTTGATAGGAGTCACGGAACAGGTTTAACGGCGGGTTTTTAAAGTACACCACCACTTCTGAACATTTGGTCGGCAAACGCTTACCAGTGCGCAGATAGAACGGCACGCCTGCCCATTGCCAGTTGTCGATATCGACGCGGATGGACACAAAAGTCTCGGTGTTACTGCTCTTGTTTGCCCCTTCCTCTTCCAGGTAGCCCGGTACTTTCTTACCCTGCACGAAGCCTGCGGTGTATTGGCCGCGCACGGTGGTTTCCCGGACATTGGTCTGATCGATACGGCGCAGCGAGCGCAGCACTTTCACTTTCTCATCACGGATACGGTCAGTGGTCAAATCCGCCGGCGGTGACATGGCGATCATGGTCAGGATCTGCAACAGGTGGTTCTGGATCATGTCGCGCATCTGCCCGGCCTGATCGAAGTAACCCCAGCGCCCTTCAATCCCCACCTCTTCTGCCACGGTGATCTGCACGTGATCGATGGTGCGGTTATCCCAGTTGGAAGCAAACAGGGAGTTGGCAAAGCGCAGCGCCAGCAGGTTCAGTACCGTCTCTTTGCCCAGATAGTGGTCGATGCGGTAAACCTGGGATTCGTTAAAGTACTCAGCAACCTGATCGTTGATCACCCGTGAGGATGCCAGATCAGTACCAAGTGGCTTTTCCATCACCACGCGCGCCGGCTCTTTATTCAGCTTGGCCTCGCCCAGACCCTTGCAGATGGCGCCAAAGGTGCTTGGCGGCATGGCGAAATAGTTGATGGTGGTACGATGTTTCTGGTCCAGCATCTTGCCCAACTCGGCGAAGTGCTTGCTGTCGTTGACGTCCAGATTGCAGAAGTCCAGGCGCGCGCTCAGCGTAGCCCAAAGCTCATCGTCCAGCTCTTCTTTCATAAAGGTGCCCAAGGCTTCCTTGACCACCTTGGTATAAGCTTCTTTATCCCACTCGGCACGGCCTACCCCGATGATACGGGTATCCGGGTGGATGTGACCGGCTTTCTCTAACTGGTACAGGGAAGGCAGCAGTTTACGACGCGCCAGATCGCCTTTTGCGCCGAAAATAACCAGGTCACAGGCCTGGGCTGTAGAGGTTACCGCCATGTTCATCTCCTCGATGCAGGATATTTGTAATTTTCTTACATTACTAATGTACTCTCTTTCGCTACGGCCAGTAAACCCGGATCAAAAGCAGAAAAAAAGCCCCAGAAACTACGGCGTTATCCCTGGCGCGGCGCTAACGCTGCTGGCAACAGGAAAAACTGTAATTTTCTGTCTTTTTTGATGCTCTTTTACCATTATGAAAGTTAGACACAGGTCATGTTCTGGTGAAAAAAGCCAGCTTATCCCTTGTCGACACTGCCAACGCTTACCAGCACGTAGTATATTTTCATTAAACCGGATTGATTTCTCCTTTGATTGAAATCGACATACCCGATGGATCACCAGCGACAGCCGGTGCCCGGCAGGTATAAACCATGAGTGACTCTCGTTATATGAATACGCTGGAAAAAATCCAGAGCCATCTGGAGCTCCTGAGCAAATCGGAAAGGAAAGTCGCCGAGGTGATCCTGGCCTCCCCACAAACCGCTATTCACTCCAGTATCGCCCGGCTGGCCAAATTGGCCGATGTCAGTGAGCCGACCGTTAACCGCTTTTGCCGCCGCCTTGAAACTAAAGGATTCCCCGATTTCAAGCTGCATCTGGCACAAAGCCTGGCCAACGGTACGCCCTATGTAAACCGCAATGTCGAAGAAAACGACACCGTTGCCGCTTACACCAGTAAGATCTTTGAGTCGGTGATGGCCAACCTGGATACAGTAAAGGCAAATCTCGACATTACCGCAATCAATCGGGCGGTAGATCTACTTACCCAGGCGAAAAAAATCTCGTTCTTCGGCCTGGGCGCCTCTGCCGCCGTGGCGCACGATGCCATGAACAAATTTTTCCGCTTCAATATTCCGGTGGTCTATTTTGACGATATCGTCATGCAACGCATGAGCTGCATGAACTCCGTCGAGGGGGATGTCGTGGTACTGATCTCCCATACCGGCCGCACCAAGAATCTGGTCGAGATGGCGCACCTGGCGCGAGAGAACGACGCCACGGTCATCGCCATCACCTCCAAGGATACGCCACTGGCACAGGCCGCGACCCTTCCCCTGCTGTTGGACGTGCCGGAAGATACCGATGTTTACATGCCGATGGTATCCCGAATTGCGCAGTTAACCCTCATTGACGTGCTGGCCACCGGATTTACCTTGCGCCGAGGGGCTAAATTCAGAGATAACTTGAAGCGGGTCAAGGAAGCGTTGAAAGAATCGCGCTTTGATAAAGGGATCGTCCCCAACAGTTTCGACTGAAAACGGATTTAAAAACCGCCGGTCAGATCACAAGTTGACCCACGGGATTATAGTTGTACCCTGATAGCTCGTTCATTCAGATAACCCAGGGGGAAATTGGCTAGGCGAAAAGCATCGGCCCCCTCATCCGGTTTCGTTATCTGACGTTCAGCAACACCAATACTTGCGTCACAAGTCAACGGAGTAATACATGACCAGACGGCTCAGAAGAACCAAAATCGTTACCACACTGGGTCCGGCTACCGACCGCGACAATAATCTGGAAAAGATTATTGCTGCCGGTGCGAACGTAGTTCGGCTTAACTTTTCCCACGGCAATGCAGAAGACCATCAGGCACGGGCAGATAAAGTGCGTGAGATTGCGGCCAAGCTGGGGCGTCATGTCGCTATCCTGGGCGATCTTCAAGGGCCTAAAATCCGCGTTTCCACCTTTAAGGAAGGCAAGATTTTCCTTAACATCGGCGATAAATTCCTGCTGGATGCCAACCTGACCAAAGGTGAAGGCGATAAAGAAAAAGTCGGTATCGACTATAAAGGCCTGCCTGCGGACGTGGTTCCTGGCGATGTGCTGCTGCTGGACGATGGCCGCGTACAGCTGAAAGTGTTAGAAGTTCAGGGCATGAAAGTGTTCACCGAAGTCACCGTGGGTGGCCCGCTGTCGAACAATAAAGGCATCAACAAACTGGGCGGCGGCCTCTCTGCCGAAGCCCTGACCGAGAAAGACAAAGCCGATATCCTGATCGCCGCCAAAATTGGCGTCGACTACCTGGCCGTCTCCTTCCCACGCACCGGCGAAGACCTGAACTATGCTCGCCGCTTGGCACGTGACGCTGGTTGCAACGCCAAAATCGTGTCAAAAGTAGAACGTGCTGAAGCCGTATGCAGCGACGAAGCGATGGATGACATCATCCTGGCTTCCGACGTGGTCATGGTTGCCCGTGGCGATCTGGGCGTCGAAATCGGCGATCCAGAGCTGGTGGGTATCCAGAAGAAACTGATCCGTCGTGCCCGTACGCTCAACCGCGCAGTGATCACCGCCACCCAGATGATGGAATCGATGATCACCAACCCGATGCCAACCCGTGCCGAAGTCATGGACGTGGCGAACGCCGTGCTGGATGGTACCGATGCGGTCATGCTCTCTGCTGAAACCGCAGCAGGCCAGTATCCAGCCGAAACGGTAGCCGCCATGGCGCGGGTTTGCCTGGGCGCAGAGAAAATCCCAAGCATCAACGTGTCCAAGCACCGTCTGGACGTACAGTTCGACAATATCGAAGAAGCCATCGCCATGTCGACCATGTATGCCGCTAACCACCTTAAAGGGGTTACCGCCATCATCGCCATGACCGAATCTGGCCGCACCGCGCTGATGATGTCGCGTATCAGCTCCGGTTTGCCGATCTTCGCCATGTCACGCCATGAACACACGCTGAACCTGACGGCGCTGTATCGTGGTGTCACCCCGGTCTACTTCGGTAGCCACAGTGATGGCGTAGTCGCCGCTAATGATGCGATAGCCCGTCTACGTGATAAAGGCTATCTGGTGTCTGGCGATCTGGTGCTGGTTACTCAGGGTGACGTTATGGGCACAGTTGGCACCACCAATACCAACCGTATCCTGCGCGTAGAGTGATTACCGCGCATTAATGTTAAAGCCAGTCGGTTTTCGCTGACTGGCTTTTTTATTGCTATCTGGGAAACATCGCCATGCTGCATCAACATCAACCATCACATTTACCACAACTGCAAGAAGCACTGGATCTTGACGGGCGGCAACTGGCCAATCTGGATAGTGAAGACCTCAGCGGCACCGCCCTGCAAAAAATCAGCCTGTACAATAATTGCCTGACCCGCTTCCCCGAACAGATTTTTCACCATCGTAACCTGAAAGTGCTCAATATCTCCTGCAACCAGATTGCCGAACTGCCAACGGAAATCGGTTTGCTCAACCAGTTGCAGATGCTCGATTTTGGCCACAACCAGGCAGCATCGATTCCCTCAGAAATCGGGGAATTACGTGAATTAAAATATTTGTATTTAAGTGATAACGGCTTTAGCCAACTCCCCGATTCGCTCCGTCAATTGCAGGCGTTGTGCTATCTGAATCTGACGGATAATCAGCTAGTGGAACTCCCCTCGGCGCTATGCGCGCTGGCTGCATTACAAGAACTGCGTCTCTACAATAACGCCATCACCGCATTACCCTCCGAGGTCGGTTTGTTGGGCCAGCTGCGTGAATTGCACCTGATGAAAAATCGCCTCACCACCCTGCCCAGCGAGATCGCTCAACTGTCGGAGTTACAGGTGATGGATTTGGAGAACAACGCCATTGCGTACTTACCCGATCAATTCTGCCAATTGCCCAAGCTGGCTACGCTCAATCTTCGTTTCAACCAGTTATCCCGGCTGCCTGAAGACTTGGGTGCATTGAGTTCACTGGTTTCATTAGACTTGCGTGCCAACCGATTAAGTGAATTACCGGCAAGCATGGCACAAATGAAAAACCTGCGGCGACTGGACCTGCGTTGGAATGACTTCGACCATTATCCAGCGGTGCTTGAACCGCTGATCCAACAGGGTTGCATGGTTCATTGCTAATTACCTGGCTAGAATCTGCAACGGTAAACAGTGGGTTTTTCAGGCCGTTGCAAAGCATTGCGTAACGCTGCGCAGAGTTGGTATTTGGGAATAAAACGGACACGAGCCAGATGGGGATGATGAATATACTACGCGTGGGTGCTCTGGATCTTTGTATCTGGAGCCAAAAGCCAAGGTGATGGATGCAAAGAGAAAAGCCCCGAGTCGATAACATCAACCCGAGGCCAACTCTAACGCCAGACAACGTTAGGTTAGCTTCTTACCTGCCGAGAGGCAAGGAGAAGGAAACGCAATGTTGAATAAAGGAAACATCGTCAAACTGGTCGTTATCTGTACCACCGTCATTTTGCTGGTATGGCTAACGCGCAGCAAACTTTGTGAGCTGCGTATTCGATCGGGCAACACGGAGGTTGCGGCCATTTTGGCCTACGAATCCGGACGGTAAGGCAACCCAACGGCGGGGGCCAGCTCCCGCCCGTTGGTTGTTGGCGTGTAGATCTATGATCACCCTTCTTCATACAAACTAAAACGACGGGCTTCTGGCACGTCGTTTTAGTTTGTCAAAAGTTGCTGAAATTGTAGGAAATGAACAGGTTAGAGCGTAAGGGCGCTGCATACTGCGCCCATTTAGCAGCGTGTAATACCTACATTGCGAATCGGTTGAAGTTGATAATACATTAACGATATAAATCGTCCCGCGAGTAAGGTTCAATCTCACCTTCCTTACGCGTTTTCAGCAACTTCAAAATCCAAGTATATTGTTCCGGATTAGGGCCAACCAGGTTTTCCACCTCTTCGTTCATGCGGCGCGCAATGCGTAGATCGTCGGCTTCGGTCAGATCATCCATTGGTTCACGGATATAAATGTCCAGCATGCTGGTTTTACCATCATAAACCGGGAACAGCGGCACGATCGCCGCTTTGCAGACTTTCATCAGGCGGCCGACCGCAGGCAATGTGGCTTTATAGGTCGCAAAGAAATCCACGAATTCACTGTGCTCGGCACCGTGATCCTGGTCAGGCAGATAGTAACCCCAATAACCATGGCGCACCGAACTGATAAAAGGCTTAATGCCATCGTTACGGGCGTGCATACGGCCACCAAATTTGCGGCGCACGCTATTCCACAGATAGTCGACCAATGGGTTGCTCTGGTTATGGAACATCGCCGCCATGGGTTGTCCCCGTGCAGCCATCAGCATCGCTGGTACATCTACAGCCCAGCCATGCGGCACCAGGAATATCACATTGCGGCCTTCCTCACGGATTTTATCCAGCACTTCTTCACCGTGCCAACGCACGCGCTTGAGCACCTTTTCCGGTTTGGTACAGGCCAGTTCCGCCATCAGGATCATCGATTGCGGCGCGGTGGCAAACATCTCATCGATAATTTGTTCGCGTTGCTGTTCTGAGAGTTCAGGCATGCAATAGAGCAAATTGATACGGGCGCGGCGTCGTGCCCCTTTCGCAACCTTGCCAGCCAGTTTACCAATCGCACCCAACAGCGGATCACGAACTCGTGCCGGGACCAGAGAAATACCGGCCATCAGCCCGGTTCCCAACCAAACGCCCCAGTAGCGCGGATGATAGAAGGCTTTATCAAATTGTGGGATGAACTCTACGTTCGATTTCTTCTCGTTTTGCATGACCTGCTCTCATTCAACGCGTCTGCTCGCAATATATATCCCCGTCGTCTTTCAAGCGACGGGCCAGATTAGAACCGCAACCGTACGCTGACAACATAAGGTATTGTGACCTCGAGCAGGCACTAATAAAAACATCGGCCCGAAATCAGGCCGATGGAAAATCATAAGGGATAGCGATGGTTAATCCAGCTGCAACTGCGGCACCACTTCTTTCACCTGTGCCAGGTAATCGCTGCGATCTTTCCCCATCAGCCCTTCAGAGCGTGGCAATTTAGCCGTCAATGGGTTAACCGCTTGCTGGTTAGTCCACATTTCATAATGCAAATGCGGCCCGGTAGAGCGGCCAGTATTGCCGGAGAGTGCGATACGATCGCCACGTTTCACCTTCTGCCCTGGCTTGACCAACAGCTTTTTCAAATGCATATAGCGCGTGGTGTATTGGCGGCCATGACGGATCGCCACATAGTTACCTGCCGCACCGCTGCGCTTGGCGATCACCACTTCACCGTCACCCACCGCCAACACTGGCGTGCCGACCGGCATGGCGAAGTCGACACCTTTATGCGGTGCAACGCGCCCGGTCACCGGATTAACACGGCGTGGATTAAAGTTGGAAGAAATACGGAACTGCTTCAGGGTTGGGAAACGCATAAAACCACGCGCCAGCCCGGAGCCCTGACGATCGTAGAACTTACCGTCATCGGCGCGGATGGCAAAGTAGTCTTTGCCACTGCTACGCATACGTACGCCCAACAGTTGGCTCTGCTCGCTCTTGCCGTCAAACTCTTCGCGCGACATCAACACCGCGAACTGATCGCCTTTGCGAAGCTTGCGAAAATCAAGCTGCCATTGCAGGGCTTTGATCACCGCATTGATCTCGGCACGGCTTAGGCCAGCCGCTGAGGCGCTGCTGACAAAGCTGCCGTTCAGCTTGCCGCTCAGCACGCTGTTGCGCCATTCACCCTTCTGGGTTTCCTTGGTTTCTTTAAAGGAGTTGCCTACGCGATCGTAGGTGCGGGTTTCACGGCGTGAAACCTCCCAGGTCAGGCGCTTAAGATCGCCATCTTCGGTAAGCGTCCAGGAGAGTTGCTGGCCGATTTTCAGGTTACGCAAATCGCGGTTCTGCGAAGCCAGCAGCGAAACATCCGACATTTCGATGCCGTACTGGGTCAGAATACTGCCGAGCGTATCACCGGTAGAAACCACATATTCATGCACACCTTCCTCTCCGGCGACCTTCTGGTCCAGCTCATCCTCAGGGATGTCATCATCGGGGGTAGGTTGGTCGGCATCAATAGGTTCACTGGCTTCGGGCTGCAATGCCCTTAACTGGTTGGCTTCCAACTCGACGCTTTTAACGATAGGGTTATGTTCTGGGTGATAAACGGAAGGCCGCCAAACAGCGACGGCCAACGTAACGACTGTCAACGACCCCAGCATTACGCGATGGGGCCGAGGCAGGTTGTTATACGCCAGAGTGATAGTTCGGACTATCTTCTGCACTCAATAATATCCTCATAATCTTTACTTCAGGCAGCTCACGTACTGGTTGGACAGCGCTGTCAGGAAGTTCCCGTAGCTGTCTTTCCCCAGTGCGATACCGATGCCCAGCGGGTCCAGCGTTCCAGAACGCACATGGGTACCCTTGGCAACGGCATTAATTACGGCCGGTCTGAATTGTGGCTCAGCAAAAACGCAGACTGCTTTCTGCTCAACCAACTGTGTTCGAATTTGGTGTAAACGCTGTGCGCCAGGTTGAATTTCGGGATTAACGGTAAAATGGCCCAGTGGGCTCAAGCCGAAGTGTTTTTCAAAGTAGCCATAAGCGTCATGAAAAACAAAATATCCCTTACCTTGCACAGGCGTTAGCATCTTAACAAGATTTTTATCAGTTTGCGCTAGCTGATCCTCGAACTGGCGCAGGTTTGCGTCTAATTTGTCCTTCTTTTGCGGCATAAGTTCCAATAATCTGTCGTGAATCGCGATCGCGGTCACTTTTGCCACCTCTGGCGACAGCCAAACGTGCATATTATAGTCACCGTGATGATGATCGTGTCCATCGTCGCCGTCCGCATGACTATGCGCTTCGGCTGCATGATCATGGTCGTGGTCGTCATCGCCTTTCATCAATAGCGGCTGTACCGCAGGCAGTTCGCTAATCGCCAATTGCTTATTGGCTGGCAGTTGTGTCACGGATTTGGTCAGAAAAGCTTCCATGTCCGGCCCCACCCACAGCACCAGATCGGCGCTACGCAGCCGCTGAATGTCCGACGGGCGCAGGGCGAAGTCGTGAGGTGAGGCGCCGTCCGGTAGTAAAATCTCAGTAGGCGTGACCCCATCGGCGATGGCGGAAGCGATAAACCCCAGCGGGCGGATAGAGGTCACTACGGCGGCCGTCGCATTGCCCGCCATGACCAGAGCCGTTGCCAACAGAGTGCGTTGCAGCCATTTATTTTTCTGTACCATCATCAGTAATCCCGTCGTTTTCAGCAAAGAAGCGTGATATTATAACATTCGGTTAGTTCTGCAAAATGTAATCACGATATGTCTACACTGGCAACGCTAAAAAATATCTCTGTTTCTTTTGGTACCCGGCGGGTACTGACTAATATCTCACTCAACCTGCAACCGGGTCGTATTCTGACGCTCCTCGGGCCTAACGGGGCCGGCAAGTCAACGCTGGTCCGTGTGGTGCTGGGCCTGATTGCGCCAACGGAAGGCACGCTGGAACGCCTGCCGGGGCTGCGCATTGGCTATGTGCCGCAAAAGCTGCATCTCGATGCTACCCTGCCCTTGACCGTCAACCGCTTTATGCGGCTCAAGCCTGGGGTGAAAAAGGCCGATATCCTGCCCGCGCTCAAACGCGTGCATGCCGCGCACCTGTTGGATCAGCCCATGCAAAAGCTTTCCGGCGGCGAAAACCAGCGGGTGTTACTGGCACGTGCGTTGTTGAATCAACCGCAGTTACTGGTGTTGGATGAACCTACGCAAGGGGTGGATGTTAACGGCCAGTTGGCGTTATACGACCTGATCGACCAATTGCGCAAAGAACTGGGCTGCGCGGTGCTGATGGTTTCCCATGACCTGCATTTGGTGATGGCCAAAACCGACGACGTCCTGTGCCTGAACCAACATATTTGTTGCTCCGGCACGCCAGAAGTGGTGTCAATGCACCCAGAGTTTATCGCCATGTTCGGTAACAGAGGTGCCGAGCAGTTAGCGATCTACCGCCATCAGCATAATCACCGTCACGACCTGCAAGGCAGAATTGTGCTGAAAAAAACCGGGGGCCGTGAGGCATGATTGAACTGTTATTGCCCGGCTGGCTGGCCGGTGTGTTGTTGGCTGCGGCGGCGGGCCCGCTGGGTTCTTTTGTGGTCTGGCGCCGGATGTCTTACTTTGGCGATACGCTGGCACACGCTTCGCTGCTTGGCGTTGCCTTCGGCTTATTGCTGGACGTGAATCCGTTTTATGCGGTGATTGCCGTCACGCTGCTGTTAGCCCTGGTGCTGGTTTGGCTGGAACGCCGCCCGCAGTTGTCGATCGATACATTGCTCGGCATTATGGCGCATAGTGCGCTATCGCTGGGTCTGGTGGTGGTCGCGCTGATGTCCAACGTGCGCGTAGATCTGATGGCTTATCTGTTTGGGGATTTGCTGTCGGTCACGATGAGCGATATCTGGATGATCGGTACTGGCGTAGTGATAGTGCTGCTGGTGCTCTGGTGGCAATGGCGTGACCTGCTATCGATGACTATCAGCCCGGAGATGGCCCATGTCGATGGCGTTAACTTGCCCCGCGCACGCACCATTTTGATGCTGGTCACCGCCTTGACCATCGGGCTGTCCATGAAGTTTGTCGGCGCACTGATTATTACGTCGCTACTGATTATCCCGGCGGCAACCGCACGGCGTTTTGCCCGCACTCCAGAACAAATGGCCGGTTATGCGGTATTGGTAGGGATAATTGCGGTAACCGGCGGGCTGACCTTCTCGGCGTTTTACGATACGCCAGCTGGGCCTTCGGTAGTGTTAAGCGCTGCGGTGCTGTTTGTGCTGAGCCTGTCGAAAAAGCAACAGGCTTGATCTGATTACGCCAGGGTTTCCCTTGGCGTAAATCCTGGTTTGCTACTTCTCTTCCCGCTCGATACCAAAGTGCTTATAGGCATGATTGGTCGCCATTCGGCCACGCGGAGTACGCTGAATAAACCCCTGTTGGATCAGGAAGGGTTCGATCACGTCTTCTATCGTTTCACGCTCTTCACCGATTGCCGCCGCCAGGTTATCCAACCCCACCGGGCCACCGGTAAACTTGTCAATGATCGCCAGCAACAGCTTGCGGTCCATATAGTCGAAACCTTCCGCATCGACGTTCAGCATATCCAACGCCTGCATGGCCACTTCGCCATTGATCACCCCGTTGGCACGTACTTCGGCAAAGTCGCGCACGCGGCGCAGCAGGCGGTTGGCAATACGTGGCGTACCGCGGGCGCGACGTGCCACTTCATGCGCCCCATCGGTAGACAGATCCAGCCCCAGGCAGTTGGCACTGCGGGAAACGATATGCTCCAGATCGGCCACCTGATAAAACTCCAGACGCTGCACGATGCCGAAACGATCGCGTAGCGGGGAGGTCAAGGAACCGGCCCTAGTGGTTGCCCCAACCAGGGTGAACGGTGGCAGGTCGAGCTTGATCGAGCGCGCCGCCGGGCCTTCACCGATCATGATATCTAGCTGATAGTCTTCCATCGCTGGATACAGGATCTCTTCCACTACCGGCGAAAGACGGTGGATTTCATCGATAAACAGGACGTCATGGGGCTCCAGGTTGGTCAGCATTGCCGCCAGATCCCCAGCCTTTTCCAGCACGGGTCCAGAGGTGGTACGCAGGTTAACACCCATCTCATTGGCCACGATGTTGGCCAAGGTGGTTTTACCCAACCCAGGCGGCCCGAAGATCAACAGATGGTCCAGTGCGTCGCCGCGCTGTTTGGCAGCCTGAATAAAGATTTCCATCTGCTCACGTACGTGCGGCTGGCCAACGTACTCCGTCAGCAGTTTGGGACGGATCGCACGATCCAGCACCTCTTCTTCGTTGAACGGCTCGGCAGAGATCAGGCGGTCGGCTTCAATCATGGTCTACCCCTTTCCTGCCTACAGTGCAGCACGTAATGCTTCGCGGATTAATGCCTCGCAATCCGCACCCGGCTTGGCAACCTTACTGACCATGCGGCTGGCTTCCTGTGGCTTATAGCCCAAGGCCACCAGCGCAGAGGCCGCTTCAGCTTCAATATCCATCTCCGCCGCTTTGGCCGCGCTGGCTGGAAGGGGGATTTCACTGCTGTTGTTGAACAGATCGCCGTTCAGGCCCTTGAAGCGGTCTTTCATTTCGACGACCAGACGCTCGGCGGTTTTCTTACCCACGCCCGGCAATTTGATCAACGTGGTGATTTCTTCACGCTCTACCGCGCTGACAAACTGCTGGGCAGACATGCCTGAAAGGATCGCCAGCGCCAGTTTTGGCCCCACGCCGTTCACTTTAATCAGCTCACGGAACAGCGCACGCTCTTGTTTATCATTGAACCCATACAGCAGCTGTGCATCTTCACGCACCACGAATTGGGTAAACACGATAGCCTCTTGCCCCAGCTCCGGCAGCTCATAAAAGCAGGTCATCGGCATATGCACTTCATACCCGACGCCATTGGTTTCAAGTAACACCAGCGGTGGCTGCTTTTCCAGAATAATTCCTCTGAGACGACCTATCATTACCCCTCCTGAATGGATCCCTGCATGTGGCGTGCTGCCACACAGTAATGGTGAAGCTTATACCATAAAAAAAGCTGGATGAATATCCAGCCCCCTATACTCGTCATACTTCAAGTTACCTGGGTGTTGGCAGCGCCCGTTCGGGGTCAGCGCAACCGGCCACGCGCCAGATTCAATCGCCCTTCACTCATGCGCAATACGTTCTGGCTGAGATGACAGTGAGTGATGGCGATAGCCAACGCATCCGCAGCATCCGCCTGCGGGTTGGCGGAAAGCTTCAGCAGCGAGCGCACCATATGCTGCACCTGCGATTTCTCTGCCGCGCCGGTACCGACCACCGTCTGCTTTACCTGGCGGGCCGCGTACTCAAACACTTCCAGATTCTGATTAACGGCGGCAACGATAGCCACACCTCGTGCCTGCCCCAGCTTGAGTGCCGAGTCCGGGTTCTTGGCCATAAACACCTG
>NZ_JBKJYW010000289.1:0-5150 GCF_046715635.1 Serratia sp. (in: enterobacteria) | reverse complement strand
CCTTGATGCCCGCCGCCCAGACCATCAGATCGGCATTGATAAACTCGCCGCCTTTGGGGTTCAGGCCATGCTCATCGGCACTGGTCACCATGGTATTGGTTAATACACGCACGCCAAGCTTGTTCAGCTCCTGGTGCGCCGCTGCGGAAATACGTGGCGGCAGTGCGGGCAGAATACGCTCACCGGCTTCAACCAGGGTAACCTTCAAGGCGCTGTTATCCAGCCCTTCAAAACCGTAGCTGTGCAACTGTTTGACCGCGTTATGCAGCTCTGCCGACAACTCAACGCCGGTAGCCCCACCGCCCACGATGGCAATATTCACGCTCTCCTTCTCTTCCGGATTGGCAGAGAACTTGAGGAACAGGTTCAACATCTCGTTATGGAAACGGTGCGCCTGATTCGGGTTATCCAGGAAGATGCAGTTATCTCTTACCCCTGGGGTGCCAAAGTCGTTCGAGGTGCTGCCGAGCGCCATCACCAGGATGTCGTAGCTCAACTCGCGGGCGGGAACCAGCTGGCAGCCTTGCTCATCGCAGATCTGCGTTAACTGCAGCGTTTTATTTTCACGGTCAATGTTGACCAGTGAACCCAGTTGGAAGTTGAAGAAGTGATTACGCGCATGCGCCAGGTAGTTCAACGCATCCACACCATCGTCCAGGGAGCCGGTAGCGACTTCATGCAGCAACGGCTTCCACAGATGGCTGTGGTTGCGATCCACCAGCGTGATTTCCGCTTTGTGCTTACGACCCAGTTTATGACCCAGGCTGGTTGCCAGCTCCAGACCACCGGCACCACCGCCGACAATAACGATTTTCTTCTTTGGCGTTGTCAAAATGACCCCCTGAATGTGAACCAATTGTTGCCTAAGGGTAAATAAATAATATCCTTAGAATACATAGGGTTCGCTTAAGTTAAACCTGCTATCTGAGGCCAGAATAGCACGAGAGGTTATTTGGTCATACCAAAATTGATGTACGTCAAAGTTTTTTGGTTAAAGGCTGGACGAAGGGCTTTTTTGAGGATTGTGATTCAAATAGTTAGCGCGAGATCACCGTTTTGCATTTTGCTGCCTACCGGCGAAAACGGGTTCGATAAAAACAAAAAAGCCGCAATTGCTGCCCTTAGGGAACAGCGTTCACGGCTTGGTTATGCGTTATAAAACTGTTACGCCAGCGTCTTGAATGCCTTGATACGCTGAAGGTGTGGCGAGATGTTTTTAAACTTGTGAGTCTGCTGTTCATCCCAGACGATTTCATAATACTTGTGCAGCAACTCGGCACTACGCTGGCTGTCCAGCACTTCATCCTGGCGAGAAAGCACCACCAGGCAGCGATCACGGTTCTTCTCACGGAAATCTTCCACGCATTTGGTAGCGATATCGCGATACTCTTCCGGCCGATCGATCTTGCCGTGCATATGTTCTTCCGGGTACAGGTTCGGGTTGAAGATCACCTGACGGATGCCGCACAAAAAGCCGATACGTTCAGCCCAAAAACCGCCAAGACCTACGCCGCAAATCAACGGATGGGCATCCCCTTCCTGCTGAACCGCCTTGTCCACCTCTTTCAATAAATGCTGCATATCATGGCGCGGATGCAAAGTGCTGTAGCTGATAAAGCGCACGTCCGGATCGATGAACTGTAACTGCATAATCTTTTCATGATTGCCGGGACTGGTGGAATCGAAGCCATGCAAATAAATAATCATGTGGTTCCTCGCAACAAGCTGGGGGCCGCTGGCAGCCCCCATTATTAACGCCGCCTTCTTGCGGCGCCCTGGCCGTTCACCCCGCTGAGCGTTGCTTATGCTCTTCCCAGCGTTCATGCAATTGACTCAGCGCATGATGCGCCTTTTGCCAACGGTCGGAATCGCGCAGTTCCTGACGGGTGAACTGACCGCGATGATATAACCGCTGCAATTTCTCTACTTTGACCGGGGACAGGTTATCTAACACGCTGACCGCCCCTGCCCGATGATTACAAACCAGGATCATATCGCAACCGGCATCCAGCGCCGCCTGGCCACGCTCGGCATAGCTGCCCATGATCGCCGCCCCTTCCATCGACAGATCGTCAGAGAAGATCACGCCCTCAAAGCCCAACTCCTGACGCAAGATTTGCTGCAGCCAGTAAGGCGAGCCGCTGGCCGGGCGCGGGTCTGCTTCAGTATAGATGACGTGGGCTGGCATGATGGCATCCAGCAACCCGCGTTGGATCAGCTCACGGAAGATAGTCATATCGTGTTCGCGGATTTGGGCCAATGGCCGCGGATCGCGCGGAGTTTCTTTGTGCGAGTCCGCCGTGACTGCGCCATGCCCAGGGAAATGTTTGCCGGTGGTTTTCATCCCGGCGCTGTGCATCCCCTGGATAAAGCGTTCGGCCATCACTAACGCCTGCCGCGGATCGCTATGGAAAGAACGTTCACCAATCGCCGCGCTGGCATGGCCAATATCCAATACCGGGGCAAAGCTGATATCGATGTCCTGGGCAATCATTTCCGAGGCCATCAGCCAGCCGGCTTCCTGAGCCAGACGCTCGCCTTCCTGGGCATCGTTGAGTGCCGCAAAGGACTGCGCCGCCGGTAAGCGGGTGAAACCTTCACGGAAGCGCTGCACGCGCCCGCCTTCCTGATCCACCGCCACCACCAGCCGCGAGTGCGAAGCCGCGCGGATCTGGCGAACCAGCTCACGCAACTGCTGTGGATCGGCAAAGTTGCGGGTAAACAGGATTAATCCCCCTACCAGCGGGTGTTTTAAAATCTCGCGTTCTTCTGCGTCCAGCTCATAGCCGACGACATCTAGCATTACTGGGCCCACGGCCACCTCACATCAGTATTCATGATTAATGGGACTATGATAAACAAAAACGCCGGTATAACGCTGCGCCCCAACGCAAAAATTCCATCTCCCGACACTGCTGCCAGCGCACTTCGCACCACATCAGCATCAGGTAATCTACCCACGGCAACCAACGCTGGACCTGTGAGGCCAACTGCGGCAAATCGGCATAGCCGTGGGGCTGGTATTGCTCTAAAAAGCGTTGTTGGACAGCCGGGGAAAATTGATTGAAGCGAAACATCGCCGCTAGCTCCAGGGCGATATCGCCATCGGCAGCATACTCCCAGTCGATCAGCCTGAGTTGCCCGGCCTGTCGCAGCAGATTACCGGCATGAATATCCATGTGCAGCGTTGCCAGCTGCAACGGTCGCGGCAGGGTGCCATTGATGAAATAGCGCTGCCAACGCAGCCAGGCTGGTGTGATCCGCCGGCGATCAATTTGCTGCCAATAGCGGGTAAACTGCTGTTGCAGATCCAGCCGGTAGCCACTCAGCCCACGGTTATGCAGCCGGGCGGTCAGCTCCGCCAACTCACCGTTGCCCGCTAAGGAAGCAAACGCCGTTTCGTCAACGTTTTCGCCAGCAAGCCATTCGACGATCAGCCAGTCTGGGCTCTGTAGCAACACCTTTGGGCCCATGCCCAATCCAGCGCGTTTCAGCACTCGCCCCTCACGCCGACGGTTAACGCCGAGCATGCGTTTTTCCGGCGTCTGCGGGCGAGCCAACAGTTGTATATCGTCACCGTCGATCCGCCAGCTTTCTCCGGTCAACCCTTGTACCAGGCTAAAATGACAACCGGCGGTATTTACCGCCGGCAGCCTGTTACTCAAGAGTCGCCGCAGCTCGGATTCAGTATTTGACGTCGCCATTGCCTGACCAGACGATCTCACCGGTTTGTACCAGCATCAACTGCATTTCCATTGCCGGTGACTTAACATCGCCACTGACATCGCTATACAACACGTATTGCGCGTTGACGATGCGCGCCAGGCCAATCGCCTTGCTGCGCGACCCCAGGCTATCTTCCGCCGACAGGCCTAGCGTCTGTTTGGCACTCGCCAACTGTGCTTCCGGCACGACGGCAAAGGTGTTGTTGGATGCCAAAGCCTGATGCAGCGCGGAAGTGGCATTGCCGATGCTCAATGAGCCATTGGTATTGTTCTTCACGCTGTCGAGTAGCAATACGCTGCCAGGCGTGACACCATCGGCCTTCAGCATCTGATTGACCAACGGCTGCACGCTACCCAGCCAGTCAAGCTGCTGGATCTTCGGCGGCTGTGGCACCGGCTCGGTGGTCGGTGGCAACGGTTCAGGCTGAGGCTCTGGTTGCGGCTGTGGCTCGACCGTCACCGGTGCCGTAGGCTCTGGCGGGCGTGATGGACAACCGGTTAACACCAACGCGGCCAGCGCCACCCATAGGAACTTTTTCATTACCTTCTCCAACGTAACCCAAAACTTATAAGTATAAATACAGACGTACACGCTTGGCATCAAGGTTGCCATTCAACGAATAAATCTCGGTGTCTGAATTGGCGGCAACAGTGACCGTGCGCGGCAGTTCAAAAGGCAGGATATCCAGCCCCTGTTTGTCATACCAGTAGAAACGATAGTGGAGGGTCACCGGCATCGTCTGGGTGTTGCTGAGCACCGAACTGGCCCGCAGACGGCCAGACGCGTCGGCAATAGACGGGTTATCCGCCAGAATACCCGCCGTCAGTACCGGTGAATCCATCACCACCGTTTGCCGTTCATTGACCGAGATGCCCTTCGGGCTGCTACAGCCCATCAGCATCGCGGCGGGGAGCACCAGCGCCATCAAGTAACGCGTCGTGTGAATATAGCGCATGGTCTTCCTCGATTAACGTGACAACAACGGGCCCAGAACGCGCCCACCGACTAAATGCATATGAATATGATAGACCTCTTGCCCGCCGTGACGATTGCAATTGATGAGCAGGCGGTAGCCGTCTTCGGCAATCCCTTCCTGCTCGGCAATTTTGGCCGCCACGGTGATCATACGGCCTAATGCGGCTTCGTGTTCCACGGTCACGTCGTTCACCGTTGGGATCAACACGTTTGGCACGATCAGGATATGGGTCGGTGCCTGTGGGGAAATATCACGAAATGCGGTGACCAGTTCGTCCTGGTAGACCACATCGGCAGGGATTTCACGGCGAATAATTTTACTGAAAATCGTTTCTTCGGCCATCTGGAACTCCTTGTTCAGCGAAAATATTGGTTTACGCAGTATCGTGACAAATTCTACTGCTATCAACCCGATTGCGCACTTTCCGTATCGAGTGATGGAGAATCAC
>NZ_JBKJYW010000288.1:0-19878 GCF_046715635.1 Serratia sp. (in: enterobacteria) | reverse complement strand
AACACATCCAGGGTCTGGCTCTGGATCGGCGTCAGGATCACCTGCGCTTGCCGTTCACTGAAACCACTGCGCAATAGCAGCGAACCGTTGTACTGAGCTAGCAACTGTTGGTACACCGCCACCACGTCCTGTTGGATCTGGCCGTTCGCCAGCCGGTTGGTGGCATCACCGAACACCGGGATCTCGATGTTTTTGCCGTTGAGGATCTTCTTCTCCAGATCCACCGGCATGATGATCACCGCAAACAGTTTGCGCCAACCCAGATCGCGTTTTGCCTCATCCAGGTTGTCGTAGGTTTGAATGGCGATCTTTGGGGTGGCATCCAACTGACGGATAAGCTGTCGGCTGGCGGTGCTGTGATCCTGATCGATCACCCCCACCGGCAAATCCCACACCGTGCGGTTGGCATAAACCATACTCATAATGCAAAGCGACAGGATCAGCATCAGCCACATTGGCCGCTCAAGCATGCTCATCAACACCTTGCGGAAAGTTTGCCAATAGATTTTCATCCCACCGTCTCCTCTTTTGCCAGCCGCTTCAGCAGCCGGTTACGCACCAGCACGGCGGTAACCAACGGGTAGACCATCAGCAACGCACAAACGCTGAGAATGGCGCGGGCGGGCACCTGACGCAGGAATACGTCGAACATGGCGTACAGCGCATGGGTAAGAGGCTCGATATTAGAGATAATGCGTGCTGGCAACGGCATAGAAAGTTCGGGCACCGCCAAACCAGAGAAAGTCAGTGCAATGCTCACCAACATGCCAATCAGGGTGTAAGCAGTAATGGCACTGCCGGTAAAGGTGTACAGCAACAGGCCGATGCTTTGTGCCGCCATCACGTAGAAGAAGCCAATCATCAGCATAAACAGCGGATTGCCGCTGACGCGAGCGTCAAAAATACCCACCAGTGCGGCAATCTCAACCATCAGCAAAGTGGTAAAACACAAGGTATAAGGGGCCAGTTTCCCCAGCAGTGCCAGGCTAAAAGGTTTGGCCTTCAGCAAAGATTTGCTGCGTGCCATCACGTAAATCATGCAGGTAACGACAAACAGCTGCAACATATGAATGGTGGCGGCAAACTGCTGATAATAGATATAGCTGCCGCTGGCATTGAACAGGCTACCATAGTTGAGAGTGACATCCGCCAGCGGTGGTAATGACTTGCCCATGGCTCCGGCAATGATCGAGCGATAATTGGCGTTGGCCTCGGTCATCAGGCCGCTGAAATCCTGGGTGGAATACAGACCTGCACCGTAAAACAGCGCGTTGTAATACAGCACCACGCTCGGCTGATTGCCCGCCAGCGCGTCCGCCTCAAAATCGGCCGGGATAGACAGCAAAGCGTAATCCTGCGCGCTACGCAGACGGCGCAACGACTCATCAAGACCGCCGTCATAGGCTTGCACATGGGCATGAGAACCCGCATCCAGCTTGCGGATCAGGTTTTTGGATTGCGGGCTGTGATCGTTATCCACCACCGAGACCGGCAGATCGAGCAAGGTCCCTTCCGAGAAGTTACTGCTGATCAGACCAAACAGGATCAACGGGAAGATCCACCCCAGCCAGTGCACCACCGGCCGGCGAAAAGCGATGCGGCACTCGTTGCTGAACGCGTGGCTGAAGCAGCGCCAACCAGCCCTTACTCTTTCCATTGCCATAAGGTGCTCATCCCTGGGCGCAGGCCATCTATCGGCTGCGACGGATACAAACGAACTTCAAAGGTTTTCAGATCAAAGTCACCGGTGGCTCGCGTGGCACGTTTGGTGGCGTAATCCCCCAACGGCGCGATATAGCGCACTTCGGCCTCGATTGTTTGGTCTTTCAGTGCCGGTACACGCAGTTGGATTTTATCGCCCTTGCGAACATGCGCCAGAATATCTTCCCGCAGGTTAAACACGAAATAGGCGTCCGGTACGCGGATCAGCGTCATCAACGGGCTGGAGGCGTTGAGCAGCTCACCCACTTCAGCAGGGATTGACCCCACCTCACCATCAACCGGGGCTTTAACATGTAGATCGTCGGTTTGGGCCTGAATTTCTAACAGGTCTTGCTCGGTAGCCCGCAGGGCAGCTTCATATTTCTGCCGCAGTTCGATGCGATCGCCATTGATACCTTCGTCCAAATTGGCTTTGGCGGCCTGTACTTGTTGATAGGCGGTATCACGCGCACGGCGTGAGCTGTCCAATTCGGATTTGGATACGTAGCCTTTGCTGGCGACGCTCAGGTTACGGTCGTAATCGTGTTGGGCATTCTGGTACTGCGCCTCGGCCTGTGCCAGGTTGGCGCGTAGGTTACGGATGCTTTCTTCACGGGTGCCATGCAACGATTGGTCCAGCTGCGCTTGGGCCTCATCCCGCGAAGCCTGCGCCGAACGTAGCTGAGCCATCAGTTCCGGGCTTTCCAACCGTAGCAGCAGTTGTCCGGTTTTTACATCGTCCCCACGCTCTACCAGGCGCTCTATCACCCGGCCCTTGGCTTTGGAGGCGACGATCACTTCGGGGGCATCCACTTCGCCCTGCAACAACAAATCCTGATTATGCGCGCGGAATAACACCGCCATGGCGATAGCTATCCCCATCAGCAGCAGGGTAAACAGCGTCTTCTTCTTCATTACTTCAGCCCCTTGAACATCGGCGTGCAAACAAAAACCATCATAGCTCTAAAAAAACCATTATTCTCATAAGGATATTGCGAGCACATATATCCCCTTTTATAACCGTATTTTCGATTATGCTTTTAACACAAAAAGCATAATTGCTTTTTATTAAGTTGCAGACCCCTGCAATCGCCCTTTAAGCGATCAACCCGATAAGCACGATGGACGATGAAATGACTGAAAACACACGGGTACCGCTTTCGGTACTGGACTTATCCCCGATCCCTCAGGGAGCCAAGGCGCGCGACGCGTTTCACTGCTCGCTGGATTTGGCGCAACATGCCGAAAAGTGGGGCTATCAGCGCTACTGGCTAGCGGAACACCACAATATGACCGGCATCGGTAGTGCGGCAACGTCGGTGCTACTAGGCTATTTGGCATCCGGCACCCAAAGCATTCGTCTTGGCTCAGGCGGCGTGATGCTGCCAAACCATGCGCCGTTGGTGATCGCCGAACAGTTCGGCACCTTGGAATCACTCTATCCAGGGCGTATCGATCTGGGGCTTGGCCGTGCACCGGGTACCGACCAACGTACCATGATGGCGCTGCGTCGCCACCTCTCTGGCGAGGTAGATAACTTCCCGCGTGACGTGCAGGAACTACAACATTACTTTGGCGAAGTACAGCCGGGGCAAGCTGTACAGGCCGTGCCGGGCCAAGGGCTACATGTGCCGATCTGGCTGTTGGGTTCTAGCCTGTACAGTGCGCAGTTGGCGGCACAGCTCGGCCTGCCGTTTGCCTTCGCCTCGCATTTTGCGCCAGATATGCTGTTCCAGGCACTGAATTTGTACCGTGAGAACTTTAAGCCATCGGAACAGTGCCAGCAGCCCCATGCGATGGTGTGTGTCAACGTGGTCGCCGCAGACAGCGACCAACATGCCCGCTTCCTGTTTACTTCCATGCAGCAGCAGTTCATCAACCTGCGCCGTGGCTCACCAGGCCCACTGCCGCCGCCGGTCGATAATATCCATGCGTTATGGACCGCAGGCGAGCAGTATGGCGTCGATCAGGCACTGCGCATGTCGATCGTCGGTAGCGAAAGCACCATCCGCCACGGCCTGCAAAGCCTGCTGCGCGAGACGGATGCGGATGAGATCATGGTTAACGGCCAGATTTTTGATCATCAGGCGCGTTTACGGTCGTTTGAGATTGTTGCCGGGGTGAAAGGTGATTTAGTGAAGGGATAGGGGTTACGTATTGGTGACGCCCCTCACCCTAACCCTCTCCCAAAAGGAGAGGGAACCGATCGAGTGCGTTTGAAATTCTAGTGGCTCGCCTTGGATGAGGAGAAGATCGAGTTTGCTGAGATTATCGCTTTACTGCCAAACGAGTAGGGGCTATCAGCTCCCTCTCCCTATGGGAGAGGGTTGGGGTGAGGGGCTCAACGCTGGATCAGGTAGCGAATGGTTGGCCCATCCTGCTGGATATCCAGCACCTTGTAGCCATGGTTACGGGCATCAAGCGGGATATTATTGATCGACTGCGGACAGTCGCTGATCACTTCCAGTATTTCGCCCGGTTTCAGCTGCGGCATCGCTTCTAACGTGGCTACCGCCGGGTACGGGCAAGGCTCTCCCACCATATCCAACCGGTAATCCGGCACGATCTCTGTCTGTTTCATGCTTCACTCCTTAAATTCACCACCTGCGCATCTGGCTTGGTACGGAAAAAACGTTTCTCCCACCACAGCATCGCAGCAAAGGCAATGGCCAGCAGCAGATAGGTCACCAGCAGACCGCCGATCGGCCCAAAGGTGTCCAGCAGGTTAATCTTGTCGTAGTTGGTCGCCAGAGCGGGTGCCAGATCGTCCCAATAGTAAGCTAACAGCGTCGCACCGATGATGTTGCCCAACCCCACCCACCAGTAATGAACCTGGCCTTCCACCGCACGATACATCCAGCCGGTTTCGCAGCCGCCTGCCAGCACAATACCGAAGCCAAACAGCAGGCCACCCAGTACCGCATTGGGCCCGGCCCACATGATCTTCGGCGAGACGCCCAGTTGCACATAGCTGAAGATGCCGATGGCGCTGACTGCCATACCGATAATAATCGCTTTGGCCATATGCGTACGGCCAGTGATCCACAGATCGCGGAACGCCGAGGTAAAGCAGATCTGCGCCCGCTCAATCAGCAGACCAAAACCGATACCAAACAGCATGGCGATGCCGAGCTTCGGCGCACCAAACAGCGTCCATAATGACCAAGCCACCGTGAGGCAGAAAACCACCATACCCAAACGGAAACGACGGCGTGCTTGCTCGGGCTTTTGCGTCAATGGTGAGGCCGCTTTCACTCTTTGCAGCTTGACCGGAATACGGAACATCGGCAGCAAGGTGAATTTGGCACCGAAGTAAGATCCGGCCGCCGTTGCCAGCGCAAAAAACCAGGCATGCAGCGAGAACTGTGGAATACCGGTAAAGAAGGCCGCCAGGTTACATCCCATCGCCAGACGTGCACCAAAACCGGCAATAATGCCGCCAAGCAACGCCTGTGCAATGCGGATACGGTGCTGCGGCATACGTAACTTGATGTTGTTGGCCCACAGCGCAGCGGCGATGCAACCCGCAAACATGCCGATAATCATGCGCCCATCGATACGATCTAGTGGTGTGCCCTGTAGGCCGATCACCTTAAAGTAGCCCCACTGCTCGGGGTGGAAGCCAAACCACTGCAGAATATGGCCACCCCAGCGGGTAAATTCACCGGTTACCGCCCAGAAGGTCCCAGTCATGCCGAAATAGTAGGTCGAGAGGATCCCGGCAGCGATCACCGCCGGTAAGGGTGCCCAAAAGCGCACCAGGTATTGAGATTTGAATTGTTGCCAGTTCACGGCAGCTCCTGTGCATCCGCAAGATAAACCTTGCGAATGATACGCCCTTTAGCGGTATTAACGGAGACTCCAAGCAAAAAAAACCAGTCCGAAGACTGGTTTGAGACTGCTGACAGCGTATCAATGTCAGGGCGCACATGCGGCGCCCCTACGCTGTTAACCCGTAAGGGGTTGTCAGCAATTATGCATCACCGAAACGGCGACGTGGTGCGGCAGGAGCTGCTGCATCGTCACGACGTGGTGCTGGCTTGTCACGGTTGACGTTACCGCCACGACGTTCGCCACCGGCAGCATTACCGCCTTCACGACGCTCACCGAAAGAACGGCGTGGTGCTGGTGCACCTTCGCGACGCTCACCATTGAATGGACGGGCACCGCCACGGCGCTCACCACCGTTACCACCGGCAGGACGCTCACGACGTTCATGCGGCTGTGCATCGCCCAGCAGTTGCATGTTCATCGGCTTGTTCAGAATGCGGGTGCGAGTGAAGTGATTCAAGATCTCGCCCGGCATGCCTTTTGGCAGCTCGATGGTAGAGTGGGAAGCAAACAGCTTGATGTTACCGATGTAACGGCTGCTGATGTCACCTTCGTTAGCGATCGCGCCAACGATATGACGAACTTCCACGCCGTCATCACGGCCCACTTCAATGCGGTACAGCTGCATTTCACCCACGTCACGGCGTTCACGACGTGGGCGCTCAGCACCACCATCACGGCTGTCTGGACGTGCGTCACGACGACGGTCGTTACCACGCTCGCCACCACGATCATCACGATCGTTGAACTCACGACGTTGACGCGGTTTGAACACTGGATCCGGTGGCAGGATCAGAGGACGTTCGCCCTGTGCCATTTTCAGCAGTGCAGCGGCCAGCGTTTCCATATCCAGATCTTCTCCCGGTTGCAGCTTAGCCAGCAGCGCACGGTACATATCCAGATCGCTGCTTTCCAGCTGCTGCTGAACTTTAGCGGCAAACTTGGCCAGGCGGCGCTCACCCAGCAGATCGGCGTTTGGCAGCTCTACTTCAGGGATGGTCAGCTTCATGGTGCGTTCGATGTTGCGCAGCAGGCGGCGTTCGCGGTTTTCTACGAACAGCAGCGCGCGGCCAGCACGGCCAGCACGACCGGTACGGCCGATACGGTGAACGTAAGACTCTGAATCCATAGGGATGTCATAGTTTACTACCAGGCTGATACGCTCAACGTCCAGACCACGAGCGGCAACGTCGGTGGCGATCAGAATATCCAGACGGCCATCTTTCAGACGCTCCAGGGTTTGCTCACGCAATGCCTGGTTCATGTCGCCGTTTAGTGCAGCGCTGTTGTAACCGCTGCGCTCCAGCGCTTCGGCCACTTCCAGGGTCGCATTTTTGGTACGCACGAAGATGATCGCCGCGTCAAAATCTTCAGATTCCAGGAAACGCACCAGCGCTTCGTTTTTACGCATGCCTTGCACGGTCCAGTAGCTCTGGCTGATATCCGGACGAGTGGTGATGCTGGACTGAATGCGCACTTCCTGGGGATCTTTCATGAAGCGACGGGTAATACGACGGATCGCTTCCGGCATGGTCGCAGAGAACAGCGCGGTCTGATGTTCAGCCGGGATCTCCGCCATGATGGTTTCTACGTCTTCGATAAAGCCCATGCGCAGCATTTCGTCGGCTTCGTCCAGAACCAGGCCTTTCAGGCCAGAAAGGTTCAGGGTGCCACGTTTCAGGTGATCCAGCAGACGGCCCGGAGTCCCTACTACGATTTGCGGGCCCTGACGCAGAGCGCGCAGTTGCACGTCATAACGTTGGCCACCGTACAGGGCTACCACGTTAACGCCATGCATGTGCTTAGAGAAATCGGTCATGGCTTCAGCTACCTGTACCGCCAGTTCGCGGGTCGGAGCCAGTACCAGGATTTGTGGTACTTTCAGGGCTGCATCGAGGTTGTGCAGCAGAGGCAGCGAGAACGCCGCAGTTTTACCACTACCGGTCTGCGCCATGCCCAGCACGTCGCGACCGTTCAACAGGTGAGGAATACACTCAGCCTGGATCGGTGATGGTTTTTCGTAGCCCAGATCGGTCAGGGCAGCAATGATCGGAGCAGACAGCCCCAGGTCAGCAAAAGAGGTTTCAAGCTCAGTAGTCATGTACACGTGCCTCATTAATAATGGCAGCCAGTCTACATAACTCGTCGAGAAAATTTTCAGTCATTTTCATTGAAAAGTGTGAACCGGCTCAAATTAGATTATAAAACAGACAAAAAAGCCCTCGCCCGTTAAGGCGATTACTTTGGTCAAAAAACCAATGTAAATCAGGCTGATAAGTGTCCGTCAGCTATTGCTGGTCCGATTCCGATAGGTCGTCTTGTTCTTGGCCCAACAGCGCCAATTCCAACAATGCATAGCGGTGCTCAACAAAGTTATGAACGTTGTTAGCCACCGTCAGTTTGAACAGCGCCGAAGCGGTGTCCTTGTCCCCCAGACTTAGGTAATGTTTACCTAAATAGAAGTCAGTTTCACTGAGATGCTCAGCGAGCGAAGTGTTATCCGTTGCATCTGCCTTGAGGCGTTCCATCAGCGTTTTTTCGCTGATTTTGCCCAGGTAGAATTCGACAATATTCCATCCCCATTGCCCTCTGTCCGATTTGTCATAACGCTGCTGGAGCGCTATTTCGGCCTTCTTGGGATCGATTTCTCTCTCCGCCAGATAAAGCCACAACGAACGGAAGGGATCGTTTGGGTCGTCTTGATAAAACGCCTGCAGATCATCCTGCGCCAACGGGAAGCGGCCGCCATAATACAGTGCGATGCCCCGGTTTAAACGCGCGTAATTGTAAGTTGGATCAAGCTCTAGTACAGAATCAAACGCTTCATAGGCAGCATCAAAATTGCCTGCCTGCGTTAAGTAAATGCCCAGGTAGTTGAAAACTTCTGGCATATCAGGACGTATCGCTAGCGCTTGTGAAAAGTCATTGCGCGCTAGAGCACGTAGACCAAGACTATCATACAGCACACCGCGCTCATATAAAAGCTGCGCTCGCTCATCATCCGTTAATGCCCGGCTGGCAAGTATTTGTTCCATGCGCGCCAGGATCACTTCCTGCTGCAGCGTGGGCTGCAACGGAATAGCCAGAACTTCGTCTTTACGCCAATCATGGTTGCTGCATCCTGCCAGCAATAGTGCTGTCGCAACGTAACACCAGCGCAAGAAAGGCTTCATTTCCCACTCCCGAAGACAAACATTGGATGAACGTCCTGTCCTCCGCTTGCTAATACGTAAGTATCCTACCCACGCGATAAGAACAGCCCCTGCCCTACGGCAGGGAGCTGTAAAACTGTTGATACAGTTATTCTGCTTCTGGTGCAGGAGCTGCAGCCGATTCTGGCGCTGTAGCTTCTTTGATGCTCAGACGCACACGGCCCTGGCGATCAACTTCCAGTACCTTAACCGGTACTTCCTGACCCATCTGCAGATAGTCGGTCACTTTCTCAACGCGCTTGTCAGCGATTTGAGAGATGTGCACCAGGCCTTCTTTACCGCCGCCGATGGCCACGAAGGCACCAAAATCAACGATACGGGTAACTTTACCCTGATACACACGACCCACTTCGATCTCAGCGGTGATCTCTTCGATGCGGCGGATAGCGAATTTCGCTTTGTCGCCATCGGTTGCAGCAATTTTCACTGTACCGTCATCTTCAATTTCGATCGTGGTGCCCGTCTCTTCGGTCAACGCACGGATGACTGAGCCACCTTTACCGATCACGTCTTTGATCTTGTCTGGATTGATCTTGATGGTGTGAATACGTGGTGCGAACTCAGAGATATCGCCACGCGGCGTGCTGATAGCCTGTTCCATCACGCCCAGAATGTGCAAACGCGCACCCTTGGCCTGGTTCAGAGCCACCTGCATGATTTCGCGGGTGATGCCTTCAATTTTAATGTCCATCTGCAGCGCGGTGATACCATCACGGCTACCGGCCACTTTGAAGTCCATGTCGCCCAGGTGATCTTCGTCACCCAGAATATCAGACAGTACGACAAAGTTTTCTTCTTCTTTCACCAGGCCCATTGCGATACCCGCAACGGCAGCCTTGATGGGTACGCCTGCGTCCATCAGTGCCAGAGAAGCACCACAAACGGAAGCCATTGAAGAAGAACCGTTGGATTCGGTGATTTCAGACACCACGCGCACGGTGTACGGGAAATCTTCTGGTTTAGGCATCATAGCTAAAACGCCACGTTTTGCCAGGCGACCATGGCCGATTTCACGACGCTTCGGTGAACCTACCATGCCGGTTTCACCAACAGAGTACGGAGGGAAGTTGTAGTGGAACAGGAAGCTGTCGGTTTTCTCGCCCATCAGTTCGTCGATGTTCTGTGCGTCACGCGCGGTTCCCAGAGTGGCGGTAACCAGCGCCTGAGTTTCACCACGGGTGAACAGTGCAGAACCGTGGGTACGTGGCAGAACGCCAGTGCGCACGTCCAGACCACGGATCATGTCTTTCTCACGACCATCGATACGCGGCTCGCCACGCAGCACACGGCTACGTACGACGTTTTTCTCAACGGTGCCCAGGATGTCCTGAATTTCAGACGCGTCCAGAGTTTCGTCTTGTGCCAGCAGAGCTTCCACTACGCTGTCTTTGATCGCATCAACCTGAGCGTAACGCTCTTGTTTTTCGGTGATGTGGTAGGCATCGCCCAGACGGCTTTCGGCCAGCTCAGCTACGCGCGCATGCAGCGCTTCGTTAACTACTGGTGCCTGCCAATCCCACTTCGGCTTGCCAGCTTCGGCAACCAGAGCGTTAATGTTTTCGATAACGATTTGCTGTTGGTCGTGGCCAAACACCACCGCGCCCAGCATCTGATCTTCGCTCAGCACGTCCGCTTCGGATTCCACCATCAGCACTGCGCCTGCGGTACCGGCGACCACCAGGTCCAGACGGCTTTCTTTCAGCTCGTCGGTAGTTGGGTTCAGTACGTACTGATCGTTGATGTAACCCACTCGTGCAGAACCGATTGGGCCATTGAACGGAATACCGGACAGGCTCAGGGCAGCAGAGGCACCGATCATCGCTACGATGTCTGGGTTTACCTGTGGGTTCACGGAAACCACAGTGGCGATCACTTGCACTTCGTTCAGGAAGCTATCTGGGAACAGTGGGCGGATCGGGCGGTCGATCAGACGGGAAGTCAGGGTTTCGCCTTCGCTCGGACGGCCTTCACGACGGAAGAAGCTACCCGGGATACGGCCAGCAGCGTAGGTACGCTCCTGATAGTTCACGGTCAGAGGGAAGAAGCTCTGGCCTGGTTTGGCTTTCTTCTGGCCTACAACGGTGACGAATACTGCGGTGTCATCCATGCTTACCATCACGGCAGCGGTGGCTTGACGTGCCATCATACCGGTCTCAAGCGTCACGGTGTGTTGGCCATACTGGAATTTGCGAATAATCGGAGTCAGCAAAATTTAATCCTTAATTGGTGGCGCGCAATCGTTCTTCGACTCGACACGCCGGTGGTTCACCAATCTTCTCACTACATCCTCGCGACTAATGACAATCCTTATCTCTCATGAGATAAAGCCTCTCATTAGCCGCGCGAACCTCTGTAACGGAAGATCCTCAGTAATACATTAACCTGATTTGCTTATGCTTCCTAGAAGAAAGGGGCCACATTTGGCCCCTTTCTACTGAAACTTGCTCGATTAGCGACGCAGACCCAGACGCTCGATCAGGCTGGTGTAACGTGCTACATCTTTACGCTTCAGGTAGTCCAGCAGCTTACGACGCTGAGAAACCATACGCAGCAGACCACGACGGCTGTGGTGATCTTTTTTGTGCTCTGAGAAGTGGCCTTGCAGATGGTTGATCTGCGCAGTCAACAGGGCAACCTGGACTTCGGTAGAACCGCTGTCGTTAATACCACGACCGAAGTCAGCTACGATTTGAGCTTTAGCTTCAACACTTAGAGACATTGTCATACTCCAAAATTATAGATAATAAATACAGGCGCCGATCTCTAATTCAGCAACCCAATGCACAAGCTGCGCCATTCTACTCTTAGCGCAGGGCGATCGCAAGGCGGGCAGGTCAGTCGAAATATTCGACAACCAGGCGGCGCGGCGCGACTCGGCCATCATCGGCAATCTCGCCAATGCCGATAAATTTACGCTCTTCGCCTTCGGTAATGCGCACCAGGCCAGAGGCCGGAGCCCCTGCTGCCTGCACCGGCTGGCCCTGCTTGACGTAACCCGCTACCGCTGGCAGCAGATTCACTTCAGGGAAGTCTTCGGCCGGGCTGTCCATCGGCATCAGCAACGGATCGAGCAGTTCGCTTGGCGCAATGCTCTGCTCCTGTGCCTGTTCCAATAAGGCATTCAGCTGTTCCAAGGTGATCATACGGGCGATCGGATACTTCGCCACCTGCAGACGGCGCAGATAAATCACGTGTGCTCCACAGCCCAACAGCTCACCGAGGTCATCCGTGATGGTACGGATATAGGTGCCTTTCGAGCAGTGGATCTCCAGCTCAAGCTCATCCCCTTCCCAGCGGATAAACTGCAACTCATACACGGTGATGCTGCGTGCTTCACGCGGAACTTCGATACCCTGGCGAGCATATTCGTACAGCTTTTTGCCCTGGTATTTCAGTGCGGAATACATCGAAGGCACCTGCTGGATGTCACCCCGGAAGGTGTCCAGCGCGCTATCGAGCTGCGCTTGAGTGAAGTTTACTGACCGCTCCTGCACAATCTGACCATCGGCATCCGAGGTATCCGTGCGCTGGCCCAGACGGGCAATCACGCGGTAACGCTTGTCGGAATCGAGCAGATATTGGGAGAACTTGGTGGCCTCACCCAGACAGATTGGCAGCATACCGGTCGCCAGCGGATCGAGCGCGCCGGTGTGGCCCGCGCGGTTGGCATTGTAGATACGCTTTACTTTTTGCAGGGCATCGTTGGACGACAGGCCCTGCGGTTTGTCCAGCAGCAGTACACCGTGAATGTCACGGCCGCGACGGCGAGGGCGACTCATTAAGCCTCCTCTTCATCGCCTGATGCATTGCGACGTTCGGCATCGTTCTTCACTACGTTGGTCACCAGGTTGGACATGCGCATGCCTTCAACCAGTGAGTTATCGTAGGAGAAGGTCAGTTCCGGCACGACGCGCAGGCGCATCGCTTTGCCCAGCAGCGTACGGATATAGCCAGAGGCATCCTGCAACGCTTTAATGCCGTTAGTCACCAGATCCGGATCGTGGTTTTCGGTCAGCACGTTCAGGAAGGTGACGTAAACTTTGGCGTAAGCCAGATCGCGAGACACTTCAACACCTGAGACGGTAGCCATGCCAACACGCGGATCTTTGACTTCACGCTGCAAGATCATCGCAATCTCTTTTTGCATTTCTTGTGCCACGCGTTGACCGCGGCTGAATTCTTTTGCCATTTGGAAATCCTCCAGACAAATCGGGGGGCACAAGGCCCCCCTAAAACAGATTTAAGCGTTTTTCGAGGCTTAAGCGATGGTACGCTGGATCTCGATGATTTCGAACACTTCGATCATGTCGCCAACGCGCACGTCGTTGTAGTTCTTAACGCCGATACCACATTCCATACCGTTACGGACTTCGTTAACGTCATCTTTGAAGCGGCGCAGGGATTCCAGCTCGCCTTCATAGATAACCACGTTGTCACGCAGTACGCGGATTGGGTTGTGACGCTTGATGTTGCCTTCGGTCACCATACAGCCGGCAACAGCGCCGAACTTAGGTGATTTGAACACATCACGGACTTCAGCCAGACCGATGATCTGCTGTTTGTACTCAGGCGCCAACATACCGCTCATCGCCTGCTTCACTTCGTCGATCAGGTTATAGATCACGGAGTAGTAACGCAGATCCAGGCTTTCTGACTCGATCACGCGGCGGGCAGAAGCATCCGCACGCACGTTGAAGCCCAGGATGATGGCGTTGGATGCCGCAGCCAGGGTCGCGTCGGTTTCGGTGATACCCCCTACGCCAGAACCTACAATCTTCACCTTCACTTCGTCGGTAGAGAGTTTCTGCAGTGAGTCGGAAATCGCTTCACAGGTACCCTGTACGTCGGTTTTCAGCACGATGTTCAGTTCAGAAACTTCACCTTCGGTCATGTTCGCGAACATGTTCTCCAGTTTAGATTTCTGCTGGCGAGCCAGTTTAACTTCGCGGAACTTGCCTTGACGGTACAGCGCAACTTCACGCGCTTTCTTCTCGTCACGCACTACGGTCGCTTCGTCACCCGCAGCAGGAACGCTGGACAGGCCCAGGATCTCAACCGGGATAGAAGGACCCGCAGAGGTCACTTCACGGCCCAATTCGTCACGCATCGCACGAACACGGCCATACTCGAAGCCACACAGGACGATATCGCCCTTGTTCAGCGTCCCTTCCTGAACCAGCACGGTAGCCACTGGGCCACGGCCTTTATCCAGGAAGGATTCGATCACCACACCGCTCGCCATACCGCTACGAACCGCTTTCAGTTCGAGAACTTCGGCTTGCAGCAGGATAGCATTCAACAGTTCGTCGATACCGGTACCGGCTTTCGCGGATACGTGGACGAACTGAGCTTCACCGCCCCACTCTTCTGGCATAACGCCATACTGGGACAGCTCTTGCTTAACGCGGTCTGGATCGGCTTCAGGTTTATCAATTTTGTTAACCGCGACCACCAATGGCACTTTAGCAGCCTGAGCATGCTGAATGGCTTCGATGGTTTGTGGCATCACGCCGTCGTCTGCTGCTACCACCAGAACCACGATATCGGTCGCCTGAGCACCACGAGCACGCATTGAGGTAAACGCTGCGTGGCCTGGGGTATCCAGGAAGGTGATCATGCCGTTTTCGGTTTCTACGTGGTAAGCACCGATGTGCTGAGTAATACCACCGGCTTCGCCTACTGCCACCTTGGTGGAGCGGATGTAGTCGAGCAGAGAGGTTTTACCATGGTCAACGTGGCCCATGATGGTCACGACTGGCGCACGAGACTCGGCGGCTGCACCGGTGTCACGATCGCTCATCAGCGCTTCTTCCAGCTCGTTCTCACGACGCAGGATAACTTTGTGGCCCATCTCTTCGGCAACCAGCTGTGCGGTTTCCTGGTCGATGACCTGGTTGATGGTGGCCATAGCACCCAGCTTCATCATCGCTTTGATGACCTGAGAACCTTTTACCGCCATCTTGTTAGCCAGTTCGGCAACGGTGATGGTCTCGCCGATCACGACGTCGCGGTTCACTACCTGAGCTGGCTTGTTAAAGCCCTGCTGCAGGGTGCTTGGCTTACGCTTGCCTTTACCGCCACGGCCCATAGTGCGAGCTTCTTCGCGGTCTGCTTTAGACTCGGAGAGCTTGTTGCCTTTCTTCTGTTTGGTTGCTTTGCCACCGCGAGTACGGCTACGGCGCTCACCTTCAACTTTGGCGTCGTTTTCGTCTTCGGCAGCACGAGCGTGCTCAGAGGTGGTCACGTGGTAGTCGGCTGTTTCAACCGCAGCGCTTGCTGCTTCGGCTTCGGCCCACTTTTCACCGTTTTCTTCGGCCATACGGCGCGCTTCTTCCGCTACGCGTTTGGCGTCTTCTTCCACCTTACGGCGTACTTCTTCTTCCGCTTTACGTTTCAGTTCAGCGGCTTCGGCTTCACGGCGTGCTTTTTCTGCCTGAGCTGGCTTGGTCATTTCGTCGGTATGTTGATTGGTCACTTTTTCTTTTTCCGCTGAATTACGCTTAGCAATCTCCGCGGCCTCACGTTTGGCTTGCTCTTCGGCTGCGCGCTTGGCTTCTGCTTCGCGTTTCGCTAGCTCTTCCACTTCGCGCCTTGCCTGCTCTTCCGCTTCACGCTGTGCCTGCTCAGCCGCTTCAGCCTGTTGGGCTTCCTGCGGATCGCGATTTACATAAGTGCGTTTCTTGCGGACCTCAATTTGCACCGATTTACTCTTACCGCCGGTGCTCGGAATATTCAAGGTGCTGCGCGTTTTGCGCTGCAACGTGAGTTTGCCTGGCGCGCTACCGTGTTCACGGTTCAGGTGCGCCAATAAAGTTTCTTTCTCATGCTGTGTCACAGAGTCGGTCTCAGACTTGTTGATCCCTGCATCAGCAAACTGCTGTACCAGGCGATCAACCGGTGTCTGTATCTCTGCTGCCAGCGATTTTACGGTTACATCTGTCGTCATGCTGTTCCTTCCTGCTACAGTTATTACGCGTTGTCGCCAAACCAACAGATATTACGTGCGGCCATAATCAGCTCGCCGGCTTGCTCATCGCTAAGCCCTTCAATATCAGCCAGATCGTCAACACCCTGCTCGGCAAGATCTTCCAGCGTACAAACCCCACGCGCGGCCAGTTTAAAGGCCATGCTGCGCTCAAGACCAGGAAGGTTGAGCAAATCATCAGCAGGTTTTTGGTCGCCCAGGCTTTCTTCCTGTGCCAGGGCCAGCGTGGTCAATGCAGCTTTGGCGCGATCGCGCAACGCTTCAACCATATCTTCATCCAGACCGTCGATTTCCAGCAGCTCTTTGATTGGCACGTAGGCCAGTTCTTCCAGCGTAGAGAAGCCTTCTTCGACCAGAACGGTGGCGAAATCTTCGTCGATATCAAGATACTTGGTGAAGGTATCAATGGCGGCATGAGCCTCGGCCTGATGCTTGGCCTGCAGATCGTCCGCCGTCATCACGTTCAGTTCCCAGCGATCATCATCACGATGCTGTTTCAACAGTTGGGAAGCTAAACGCACGTTTTGGCCATTACGGCCGATCGCCTGTGCCAGGTTGCTGGCTTCAACGGCGATGTCCATTGTGCACCGGTCTTCATCCACCACGATCGAGGCAACATCTGCCGGGGCCATGGCGTTAATGACGAACTGTGCAGGGTTATCATCCCACAGGATGATATCAATACGTTCCCCGCCAAGCTCGCTCGAAACGGCCTGGACGCGGGCACCGCGCATACCGACACAGGCACCGACCGGGTCGATACGCTTGTCGTTGGTTTTCACGGCAATTTTTGCACGGGAGCCAGGATCGCGGGCTGCCGCTTTAATCTCAATCACTTCTTCGCCAATTTCCGGCACTTCGATACGGAACAGCTCTTTGAGCATATCCGGGCTGGAGCGGCTAACGAACAGTTGCGCACCGCGCGCTTCCGGACGTACTGCGTACAACACACCGCGGATACGGTCACCCGGGCGGAAGTTTTCACGTGGCAGCATGTCTTCACGACCAATGACCGCTTCGGCGTTGCTCCCCAGATCCAGCGCAATGCTGTCACGGTTAACTTTTTTCACCACGCCGGTGACGATCTCACCTTCGTGTTGGCGGAAGGCGTCAACCACCATCGCGCGCTCGGCTTCACGTACTTTCTGTACGATAACCTGCTTCGCCGTCTGAGTGGTAATACGGTCAAAGGTCACAGATTCGATCTGATCTTCGATATAACCGCCCAGTTGCATGGACGGATCTTCATATTGTGCAGCTTCCAGCGTGATCTCACGCGTTGGCTGGGTCACTTCATCAACGGCAACCCAACGGCGGAAGGTGTCGAAATCGCCAGTCTTACGGTCGATGCTGACACGGACCTCGATTTCCTGCTCATATTTTTTCTTGGTGGCGGTGGCTAAAGCGGTTTCCAGGGCTTCGAAAATCTTCTCACGTGGTAGGGATTTTTCATTGGAAACTGCTTCAACAACAGCCAGAATCTCTTTGTTCATCCTAGTTGCCTCATCCAAACTTTAAAAGTGGGGTACCAGGTTCGCTTTCTGAATATTACTCAGCGCGAACACTTCATCTTTCCCATCCACAGTAACCGTGATCATCTCGCCTTCTACAGACTTGATGATGCCCTGCCATTTGCGGCGGTTTTGTATCGCCATACGCAGAACAACGCTGACTTCTTCACCGAGAAAACGTTGATAGTGTTCCGCGGTGAACATAGGGCGCTCAAGGCCAGGAGAGGAAACTTCCAGGTTGTAAGCGACCGTAATCGGATCTTCGACGTCCAGCACAGCGCTGACCTGGTGGCTGACATCAGCGCAATCATCAACATTGATTCCGTTGTCACTATCAATATAGATGCGTAGTGTCGATTGGCGCGCCCGAATAAATTCGATGCCTACGAGCTCAAAGCCCAACGCCTCTACCGGTGCGGAAAGCATCTCTGTTAATTTTTGCTCTAATGTGGACAAGCCCACCCCCAAGACATAAAAAAAGGGCCTAATAGCCCAGTGATTCTGTTGCCAAATAACAAAAAACCCCGAAAATTCGGGGCTTTATGCAACTGGACCCTGTTTGCCGCAAAGCGGCTTCGGTGCAACTTTCTAGCAAGTGTCATTTTCAAATGTTGATCGAGAAAAGCGGAATTCAATCGAAAAGTGTATTTGAAAATAAACACTTAAAGGAAAGTGGTTGCGGGGGCCGGATTTGAACCGACGACCTACGGGTTATGAGCCCGACGAGCTACCAGGCTGCTCCACCCCGCGTCCGAAAACGTGGCAAATATTACGCCGATAATTGCAAAAACGCAAGTTATCTCTGGGATTTGGTACCGAGGATGGGACTCGAACCCACAAGCCCGTTAGGGCACTACCACCTCAAGGTAGCGTGTCTACCAATTCCACCACCTCGGTACTGATTTTTACTGCTAACGGCTGTTTCTATTGAGGTCAAAAACAACCGTGTTAAAACTTTTTAGCGGCTTACTGCGGGATATCACTGACCGGTTTAGCTGGTGCTGCCGGAGTGCTGGTCTGCTCAGTTTGCGCTGGCTGGCCCAGGTTTTCCCACTCGCTGCCTTTCTTGCCCTGATTGGTGCTCAGGTTGCCCAGGATCAGACTGATGACGAAGAACAACGTCGCCAGAACAGCCGTCATGCGGGTCATAAAGTTGCCTGAACCGGTCGATCCGAAGAACGTGCCAGAAGCACCTGCTCCGAATGAGGCTCCCATATCAGCGCCTTTACCTTGCTGCAGCATGATCAGAGCGACTAGCCCGATCGATATCAGCAAGAAAATTACCAGAAGAGCTTCGTACATAGTGGTACCTGTATCCTTGCGGGTTCACCGCGTGCCAAATGCTTCTCACCCCAGATGCTTCCAAACTAAAGAAGGCGTGGCGTGTCACTAAAACAGCCCACTGAAGCGGGTGTGAATACTAACCAAAGCCATCAAAGCGCGCAAGGGCAATTTGCAACCGCCGATGCGTTTGCGGAAAAAAACAGCAAAAGCAGGACTAATCGGGAGATTACGCAGGCACTGACAGCGTACCTGCGTAAAAACAGCGTGTTAACCTGCCAGCTTGACCGCATCGGCGATACGGTGCGCCAGCGCGATAACCTGCTGTTCATCTTCGCCTTCCACCATGACGCGGATCAGCGGTTCAGTGCCCGACTTACGCAGCAGTACGCGGCCACGACCAGCCAGTTCGGCTTCGACCTGCTCAGCAACCTTCAACACCGCCTCTGATTCCAGCGGGTTATGCTCACCGACAAAGCGCACGTTGACCAGGACCTGTGGCAGTAACTTCATACCGCTGCACAGGTCGTGCAGGCTCATGTTATTACGCACAATTGCCGTCAACACTTGCAGGCCAGCGACGATGCCGTCCCCGGTGGTGGTTTTGTCCAGCAGGATCACGTGGCCGGAGTTTTCCGCCCCGATACGCCAACCGAGCTCTTGCAATTTTTCCAGTACGTAGCGGTCGCCTACTTTGGCACGGGCAAACGGGATGCCGAGCTGTTTCAGTGCCAGTTCCAGGCCCATGTTGCTCATCAGGGTACCCACGGCACCGCCGCGCAGTTGCCCCTGACGCAGACCTTCACGAGCAATGATGTAGAGGATCTGATCGCCGTCAACCTTGTTACCCAGGTGATCTACCATCATCACGCGGTCGCCATCGCCATCAAAGGCCAGGCCAACGTGTGCCTGCTCTTCCAGCACGCGCGCCTGCAGTTGGCGTACATCGGTAGCGCCACACTCTTCGTTGATGTTCATGCCATCCGGCTCACAACCGATAGCGATCACCGTGGCACCCAGCTCACGCAAAACGCTTGGGGCAATGTGATAGGTAGCGCCGTTGGCGCAGTCCACCACGATCTTCAGCCCGTTCAGGCTCAGTTCGCTCGGGAAGGTGCCTTTACAGAATTCGATATAGCGCCCTGCGGCATCGACAATGCGGCTGGCTTTACCCAACTCGGCAGATTCGACGCAGGTCAGCGGTTTTTCCATTTCCGCTTCAATCGCTTCCTCCACATCGTCAGGCAGTTTCGCACCATCGATGGAGAAGAACTTGATGCCGTTATCATAAAATGGGTTATGTGAGGCAGAAATCACGATCCCGGCTTCCGCACGGAAAGTTCGGGTCAGATAAGCC
>NZ_JBKJYW010000287.1:0-6136 GCF_046715635.1 Serratia sp. (in: enterobacteria) | reverse complement strand
GCCAGAACGCCTCAATCAGCGGTTCGTTGAGGCGTTTTTTCGGCACGCAGACCCCCAGTTCGAACGGTTCGACCATCGAGATATTCTCCAACTGAGAAATGCGGTTGCGAACTGGCTCCGGGCTATTGTCTACCACCACGCTGGGGATAAGCGCGATACCGCAGCCTAATGCCACCATCGAAACAATCGCCTCATGCCCGCCGACGGTGGCGTAAATCAGCGGATTGGTGATGTGCTGGCGGCGGAACCACAGTTCGATGCGTTTTCGTGACGGGCCATGCTCCGGCAGGATAAACGGCATATTGGCCCAGTCTGGCTGCTCGGCAAAAGCCTGCGTTCGTACCGCGCACGGCAGCGCGGGGGCAATCAGCACCAACGGGATCTCACCGATTTGGGTGAAGGCGACGCTGGTGGGGAGTGTCTCTGGTCGCCCGGCGATACCGAGATCGGCTTCGTTGGATTGCACCTTGTCCACCGCATCGGCGGCATCACCCGTGGTCAGCTTGATTTCAACCAGGGGATGCTGAGCACGGAAGCGGTCGAGGATTGGCGGCAGATGGCTGTAAGCGGCGGTGACCGAGCAGAACAAACGCAGTTCGCCGCTCAGAGAAGGGCCGTGCTGGCCAAGCGAATGTTTCAACTGCTGATACTGCAGCAGCGTTTGTTGAGCAAACACTTTCAGCTGTTCACCGGCATCGGTCAGCTCTACGGTGCGGTTATCACGCAGAAACAGTGACTGCCCAAGCGTTTCTTCCAGCCGCTGGATCTGGCGGGAAAGCGTGGAGGGGCTGACGTGCATCGCCTTGGCCGTGCGGCCAAAGTGATGGCTTTCAGCCAGGTGCAGGAACAGCTTGAGATCACGTAAGTCCATAATCAGTACGCTCGCAGCGGGGTGTTGCAGAAATTGCAACGTCACGTTCGTAATATATCAATTTAAGCAACGCAATTCCTGTTATACATTGGTTTCAACGGATCCCGCATAGACAGGGCGGGGGTGAAAATAATAGTAAGCCTATGGATTTCAATCTGCAGCTAGGCGGCCAGCTATCTCATCCCCAGGAGCTTACGTTTAAGTAAGTGACTGGGGTGAGATAGTGCAGATAACAACGCTGCAGATTGAAAGACGACGGCTTTGCACGACACAACATCTAACTGGAGTTCTACCATGGCTAACTATTTCAACACATTGAACCTGCGTCAGCAGTTGGCGCAATTGGGTAAGTGCCGTTTCATGGCGCGTGACGAATTTGCGGATGAAGCCGGTTACCTGAAAGGGAAAAAAGTGGTGATTGTCGGCTGTGGTGCTCAGGGTCTGAACCAGGGTCTGAACATGCGTGATTCCGGCCTGGACGTGGCTTATGCGCTGCGTAAAGAAGCGATTGCCGAGAAGCGTGCCTCATGGCGCAAAGCTACCGAGAACGGCTTCAAGGTTGGCACTTACGAAGATCTGATCCCGCAGGCCGATCTGGTAGTTAACCTGACTCCAGACAAGCAGCATACCTCAGTAGTTCGTGCCGTACAGCCGCTGATGAAAGACGGTGCCGCACTGGGCTACTCCCACGGCTTCAACATCGTTGAAGTGGGCGAGCAGGTTCGTAAAGACATCACCGTAGTGATGGTTGCGCCTAAGTGTCCAGGTACCGAAGTACGTGAAGAATACAAACGTGGTTTCGGTGTACCAACGCTGATCGCGGTTCACCCGGAAAACGATCCAAAAGGCGAAGGCATGGCGATTGCCAAGGCATGGGCGGCAGCCACCGGCGGCCATCGTGCAGGCGTGCTGGAATCTTCCTTCGTGGCAGAAGTGAAATCTGACCTGATGGGCGAGCAGACCATCCTGTGCGGTATGCTGCAAGCGGGTTCTCTGCTGTGCTTCGACAAGCTGGTATCTGAAGGTACCGACCCGGCGTACGCAGAAAAACTGATCCAGTTCGGCTGGGAAACTATCACCGAAGCGCTGAAGCAGGGCGGTATCACCCTGATGATGGATCGCTTGTCCAACCCGGCGAAACTGCGTGCCTATGCGCTGTCTGAGCAGCTGAAAGGCATCATGGCTCCGCTGTTCCAGAAGCACATGGACGACATCATCTCTGGCGAGTTCTCCAGCGGTATGATGGCAGACTGGGCCGCAGACGATGTGAAACTGCTGACCTGGCGTGAAGAGACCGGCAAAACCGCTTTCGAAACCGCGCCGCAGTTTGAAGGCAAAATCAGCGAGCAGGAATACTTCGACAACGGCGTACTGATGGTAGCAATGGTGAAAGCGGGCGTTGAGCTGGCCTTCGAAACCATGGTGGATTCAGGCATCATCGAAGAGTCTGCTTACTACGAATCACTGCACGAGCTGCCGCTGATCGCCAACACCATCGCGCGTAAGCGTCTGTATGAAATGAACGTGGTGATCTCCGATACCGCAGAATACGGTAACTACCTGTTCTCTTATGCGGCGGTACCGTTGCTGAAAGAGTTCATGACCACTCTGCAGGCGGGCGATCTGGGTAAATCTGTTGCGGGTACCACCGTTGACAACGCGCAGCTGCGTGACGTGAACGAAGCGGTGCGCAACCACCCAATCGAATCCGTAGGCCGTAAACTGCGTGGCTATATGACCGATATGAAACGTATCGCAGTAGCAGGCTAAATACCCGTCGTCTTTCAGGCTGCAGCGTTGTTACCTGCACTATCTCACCCCAGTCACTTACTTAAACGTAAGCTCCTGGGGATGAGAAAGCTTGGCGCATAGGGTATGAAGTTGGTTTTTCGAACCCAATAAAAAGGCCAGCATCGTTGCTGGCCTTTCGCTTATCTAGACGACGGGAATTATTGCGGCATAGCCTCGCGTGGGATAATGGCCCCGCGATACTGGATCACCGTGCTGGCGGTCAGATGGCCGCGCTTGGCCGCGCTAACTGCATCACCACCGGTCAGGCGCACTGCCAGATAGCCCGCGCTGAAGGAATCCCCGGCGGCGGTGGTATCAATTACTTTCTCTTTTGACAGTTTGACCGCCGGTACGTCGTGGGTTTCCCCATCGGCGCTAAACACCAGGCAGGAATCTGCGCCACGCTTAATCACAATCTCACCCACGCCAAAGTCACGCGTGCGGCTTACCACCTGCTCAACCGGCTGTTTGCCCCACAGTAAATCTTCATCATCCAGCGTCAGGAAGGCGATGTCCGTACAGGCCAGGATCTCGCGATAGGCCTGCTGAGTCTCTTGCTGGCTTTGCCACAACCGTGGCCGATAGTTGTTATCGAAGATCACTTTACCGCCGTTGGCCCGGCATTGGCGCAGCAAGGTCAGCAGTTTTTCCCGGCTGGCCGGGTTGAGGATCGCCACGCTGATACCGCTCAGATACAGATAATCAAACTGCGCCAACTGTGCGCACAGGCTCTCTGCCTGCGGGCCATCCAGCCAGTAGCGGGCGGCTGCATCGTTGCGCCAGTAATAGAAGGTGCGCTCGCCGGTAGCATCGGTTTCGATGACATACAGCCCCGGCAGCTTGTTGTCCAACTGCTGGATCAGATCGGTTTTCACCTGCTCCTGCTGCCAGGTTTGCAGCATTTCCCGGCTGAAGCTGTCGGTGCCCAGTGCGGTGACGTAATGCACGTTCAGAGCCTGTTGCGGCACCTGTCGGGCGATATAAACGGCAGTGTTGAGGGTGTCGCCGCCGAATCCACGGCTGAGATCGGCGCCTTTCTGCGACAGTTCGATCATGCATTCGCCGATCACGGCGAGGTTTTTGCTGTTCATGATAATCCCTGGCTTGATATTGAGTCTGGTTGCTGCGAATACGTCCAGTCTCAACGCAAGGGCGAAGCGAGTCAATAGGAATAAAACAGCGTTTTAATTACTTTATGATCGCGATCGGGAAACGCGTGGTTTCCCGCCGCTGAGGAAGCAAAACTACTTGGCCGCCGCGCGCAGATCGGTGACGCATTGACCACCAATCCCCCAGTTATCGGTTTCCACTTCATCGATTACCACCACGGTAGTGGCCGGATTTTTGCCGAGCGTATCGACCAATAGCTGAGTCACGCCAGCGATTAGCTGTTTTTTCTGCTCCGCGGTTGCACCCTCGCGGGTAATTTTGATATTTACGTAGGGCATTATATTTTCCTTTTGTTATAGCTAAGTTGCATGTTGGTGCAGGTTTAATGTAGAGACCTTTTATCCAGGCTTAAAGTTTTATTGTGCGTTGCCGATAACAAGATCGACAAATTTCCGGCAACGTTATCTTTCCCATTCCCTAATGGCGATAGTACCGATGATAACCAACATGATCTCTGGTCTACTGACGCCATTGTTTGCTGTCTGGCAGCGCGCCAAAGTGTTCCGTTACTGGCGGCAGTGTCGGCGTTTGTATACTTTCCAGCCCATTTACCGCACCTGTGGCAAACTGCTGGCGGTGGAATTGCTGACAGCGGTGCATCATCCGGCGGCACCGGGCAAGCCTGTGTCCCCAGAGCACTACTTTGCCGCGCTGGGGCTACGCCAGCGCCTGGCGGTCATTCAGGAACAGCTCAATTTACTGCAGCAATGGCAGGCCATGTTTACCCGCGATGCGCTGATGGTCTCCATCAATATCGACGGCAAGGCATTACAGGCCCTACAGCGGCACCCGGCGATGCAGCGGCAAATCAGCATCATGCCTTACCTGCGTTTTGAGCTGGTGGAACAGGCAGACAGGGCGTTGAATGGGCCACTGCAGCATATCCCCGGGGCAGAGCGCCTGTGGCTGGATGATTTCGGCAGCGGGCTGGCGAATTTCTCTGCGGTCAGCAGTTGGCGTTATCAGTATATCAAGGTGGCGCGCGAGCTGTTTATGCTGCTCAAGCAAAGCGAGGAGGGCATCCAGCTGTTTTTTACCCTGGTGCGTCTGATGAGCCAGCACAGCGACGGGGTGATCGTCGAAGGGGTAGAAACAGAGCAGGAATGGCAGCTGGTACAGCACTCTGGCGCGTTTGCAGCACAAGGTTATTACCTTAGCCGCCCGGCACATTTTGACCAGCTGAAAACGCTGCCTACGCGGTTTATTTCCCCCAACCCCTGACCCATTAGCCCCGAAAGCGTGAACTCTGGCCCATCCTCGACTAGGCTTTTACCCAGGTTGCTTATCAATTTGGTCAGTCAGCTATCGCCTCAAGGGAGCCGTTATGACAAGAACAGGCAAAACTTTTAGCTGGATTGGCGGCATCGTGCTGCTGATCATCGTAGTTTTGGTGGTGTTCATTGCCACTTTCGATTGGAACCGTCTCAAACCCACCATCAATAGCAAAGTCTCTGCCGAGCTGCAGCGCCCGTTTGCTATTCGTGGCGATCTGGGCGTTAACTGGGAACGTCACCAGGATGAGGAGGGATGGGGTGCCTGGGTACCTTGGCCGCATATCCACGCCGAAGATATTATGTTGGGCAACCCTGCCAAGATACCTGGCGACGAGATGGTCACACTGCAACGAGTCGATGCCTCGATCGCGCCATTGGCGCTACTGGGCAAAGAGGTGCTGATCCCGCGTATCTGGTTGAAGCAGCCGAATGCCTCGCTACGGCGCCTGGCGAACGGTGACAATAACTGGACCTTCAACCTGGCTAACAGCGCCGATAAAGACCCCAACCAACCGCAGTCAGACTGGTCGGTCAGCATTCACGATATCGTGTTCGATCGCGGCCAGATTGATTTTAAGGACGCCACGCTCAAGGCCGATTTCCAGGCGCTGATCGACCCACTCGGCAAGCCTCTGCCCTTTAGTGAAGTTGCCGGTAAGCAGCCGGGGGATAAAGCGACGACGCCAGATTATATCTTCGGCTGGAAGGTTAAAGGAAAATACCACGGTGAAGCGCTGTCAGGCAGCGGCAAGATGGGTGGCATGCTGTCACTGCAAAGCGCTGATATACCGTTCCCACTGCAGGCCGATGTCCGTTCCGGCAATACCAGAGTGCAGGTCGCGGGGACGTTGTCCGATCCGCTGAACCTTGGCGGTCTGGATCTACGGCTGAAATTCTCCGGTGACAGCCTGGGAAACCTGTATGCGCTGACCGGCGTGTTACCTAATACCCCTCCTTATTCTACCGATGGTCATCTGATCGCCCAGCTGCATCAACCGGGCGGTGCGGTATTCCAGTATCAGGGCTTTGA
>NZ_JBKJYW010000286.1:0-9846 GCF_046715635.1 Serratia sp. (in: enterobacteria) | reverse complement strand
CCCTGCGGCATTTTGCCCATAGCCAGCGCATGACTATCGACGGGCTTACGGTGGTTGACCCGCAAAATGCTAACGGTTGGTGTACGGAGTTTGAGCAACGCTTGAACCAGCGCCTTGGCGATAAGGCTCCGGACAACGGAGCGGAAAAATTGCGCCAGCCGCTGTGGTTTGCGGCGGCAATGTTGGCAGCGGGCAAGGCCGATCTGTGTATCGCGGGCAACTTATCCTCCACCGCCGCCGTATTGCGGGCGGGCTTGAGGGTTATCGGCCTGCAACCGGGGGTGAAAACGTTGTCTTCGCTGTTCCTGATGTTGCCGCCCAAGCCAGGGGAAATATTAGGGTTTGCCGATTGCAGCGTGGTGCCTCAGCCCACAGCGGCCCAGTTGGCCGATATCGCACTCAGCAGTGCGGTGACATATCAGGCTATCACCGGAGAATCCGCACGGGTGGCGATGCTGTCATTTTCGACCTGGGGCAGCGCCAAGCACCCCAATGTCGCTTGCGTACAACAGGCGACCGAACTGGTTCGCGCACGGGCTGCGGATCTCTGCGTGGAGGGCGAGCTGCAATTTGATGCCGCGTTCTCACCCGATGTCGCCAGCCAGAAAGCGCCGGGCAGCGTGCTGGCCGGGCGAGCCAACGTTATGGTCTTCCCCTCCCTTGAGGCAGGCAATATCGGCTACAAAATCGCCCAGCGACTGGGGGGCTATCGGGCGTTGGGGCCGCTGATCCAGGGGCTGAATGCGCAGATGCATGACTTGTCCCGTGGCTGTAGCGCTCAAGACATTATCGAACTGGTATTGGTAGCACAAACCCAGTGTCAGGCTGTAGAGCAGCCGGTATTGGCTACGAGTCAATAACAGAGTCATCAAACCGGTCCCAAGCAGGGATCTCACAACGAGGAATACATCATGGAAGCATTGGGAATGATCGAAACCAAAGGGCTGGTTGCGCTGATTGAAGCATCGGATGCCATGGTTAAAGCAGCACGCGTCAAGCTGGTGGGGGTTAAGCAAATCGGTGGTGGTTTGGTCACGGCGATGGTTCGGGGCGACGTAGCTGCCTGTAAGGCCGCCACGGATGCGGGTGCCGCTGCGGCACAGCGCATTGGCGAACTGGTCTCGGTCCATGTGATCCCACGCCCACACGGCGATCTGGAAGAAATTTTCCCGATCAAAATGTCCAACGACAACCCAATTGACTAAACCAGCGACGTGGCATCGCTTCAGGGTGCCACGCCTGATGGGTTCTGCCTGGGCAGGGCTATCTCAACGCGCAAGGAGGTGAATATGAAGCTGGCCGTGGTGATAGGGCAGGTCGTATGCACCGTGCGGCATGCGGGTCTGGAACATGACAAATTGCTGCTGGTGGAAACCATCAACCGCCAGGGCGAACCGAGTGGCGAATGTGCCGTGGCGACTGACAGCATCGGTGCCGGTAACGGTGAGTGGGTGCTGGTGGTCAGCGGTAGCTCTGCACGTTGTGCCAATCACAGCGGGACTTCACCGGTCGATCTGAGCGTTATCGGCATTGTGGATGAGGTCGCCATGGGCAGTCAGGTTATTTTTCACAAATAGCGCAGTGACGGGGGCAAAGGGTGAGTATTGACCAGAAAGAGATTGAGCAGGTGGTGAAAGCGGTGCTGGCTGGCATGGGAGCCATGCCGCCGGTAGCCCAACCGCCGCAGAGCAATGGCAATGGGGTGTTTGCCTCACTGGATGATGCGGTTCGTGCGGCCATGCAGGCTCAGCAGGCATTACACAGCGTTGCGATGCGACAACTGGCGATCGCGGCAATTCGTCAGGCTGGCGAACAGCATGCCCAGCTACTGGCCGAAATGGCGGTGGAAGAAACCGGCATGGGGCGTGTGGCAGACAAATACGCCAAAAATGTGGCTCAGGCGCGTGGAACTCCCGGCGTGGAGTGTTTGCAGCCACAGGTGCTGACTGGCGATCGCGGCCTGACCCTGATTGAGAATGCGGCCTGGGGCGTGGTGGCTTCGGTAACGCCGTCCACCAACCCGGCGGCCACGGTGATCAACAATGCTATCAGCATGATTGCGGCGGGCAACAGCGTGGTATTCGCGCCCCATCCGGCGGCTAAAAAAGTATCGCAAAAAACCGTCAGCCTGCTGAACGAAGCGATTATGGCCGCCGGCGGCCCAGCCGATCTGCTGGTTACGGTGGTTAATCCCGACATCGAGACGGCCCAGCGGCTGTTCAAATACCCCGGCATCGGTCTGTTGGTCGTCACCGGAGGGGAGGCGGTGGTGGAAGCGGCACGCAAACACACCGACAAACGGCTGATCGCCGCAGGAGCAGGTAATCCCCCGGTGGTGGTCGATGAGAGTGCCGATATTGCGCGTGCGGCCTGTGCCATCGTGCAGGGGGCATCCTTTGATAACAACCTTATCTGCGCCGATGAAAAAGTGCTGATCGTGGTGGAGAGCGTTGCCGATGCGCTGCTGGCTGAAATGCAGCGCCATCACGCGGTGCTGCTGACGGCGGAACAAGTGCGTCAACTGATGCCGAATCTGCTGAAAAATATTGATGAAAACGGCAGAGGCCAGGTCAGCCGCGATTGGGTTGGCCGTGATGCGGCGAAAATTGCAGCCACCATCGGGCTGACTGTCAACGGTGAGACCCGGTTGTTGCTGGCCGAGACTGATGCCCAGCATCCGTTTGCCGTGACCGAAATGATGATGCCGGTGCTTCCCGTCGTGCGCGTACCCAACGTCGATCAAGCCATCGCGCTAGCGGTGAAGCTGGAAGGCGGTTGCCACCATACGGCGGCGATGCACTCACGCAATATCGAGCATCTCGACCGGATGGCCAATGCCATCAACACCAGCATCTTTGTCAAAAACGGCCCCTGCATCGCTGGTCTGGGCTTCGGCGGGGAGGGTTGGACCTCTATGACCATTACCACACCGACTGGGGAAGGGGTGACATCGGCACGAACCTTTGTGCGCCTGCGCCGTTGCGTGATGGTTGATGCGTTACGCATTGTCTGACAGGGAGGTAGCTATGTCTGTTGAGAATACTCCGGCCGAAAAGGTGCAGGCGGCAATCTATCACGCTCTGGACATGGTGAATGCTCGCCAGGTCAGAGAGTTTACGGTTCCTCCTGCCACGCTGATGGGGGCGGGTGCGGCGGCCCGCAGTGGGCAGGCGCTGGCTGAACGAGGCATACAACGGGTGTTCGTCATGGTTGATGCCAACCTGCATCTTGCCGGTAAGACACAAGGCGTGTTGCGTAGTTTGCAACAGCAGAGTGTCGCCAGCGAGATCTGGTCGTGCCCAATAGGGGAGCCAGTCGATACGGACGTGTTGGCCGCTGTGCAGCAATTACGCCAGTTGAACTGTGACGGTATTCTGGCTTTCGGTGGCGGATCGATACTGGATGCGGCCAAGGCGGTCGCGGTGTTGGCCGCCAATCCATCGCTTGCTCTGGTGGATTGGCAACCCGGTGCTCGCCTGGCTCCGCGTCTGCCGTTGATCGCCATTCCGACCACGGCAGGAACCGGTTCTGAGGCCACCAACGTTGCCGTGATCATCTCGGCTGCGGCACATCATAAACAGGTGTTGGTGCATGGGATGTTGATCCCCGATCTGGCGATTATCGACGCCAGCCTGACGATAGGCGTTCCGCCGCCCATTACAGCAGCGACCGGTATTGATGCGCTGACCCATGCAATAGAAGCCTATGTGGCCAGTAACGCTACGCCGCTGACCCGCAGCCTGGCAATGCGTGCGATTAGCCTGATTGGCGAAGCCCTGCCACAGGCGGTGGGCCAGGGGCAGGATATTGCCGCCAGGGAGGAGCTGATGTTGGCTTCTTATATGGCGGGGATGGCGTTTTCCAATGCCGGATTGGGCGTCTGCCATGCCTGTGCGCATCAGATTGGGGCCGCCTATGGCATCCCGCACGGCTTGGCGAATGCCATCATGCTGCCGGCGGTGATGAAGTTTAACCGTCTGGTTTGCAAGACGGGCTATGCCGACGTTGGCTATGCCCTGACCGGACGGGCAGGAAGTGCTGCTGATGCCATCCTGGCGGTGGAGCAATTGATCGCCGAGGTTGAGCTGGGCGTCGGTTTGACGCAGATGGGGGGTAAGGAGGCGGATTTTGCCGGGTTCGCCAAGGCCGCGATGCAGGATGCCTGTATTCGCACTAACCCAAGAGCCGTGACTGAGGATCAGATTGTGAGGCTGTATCGGGATTCGTGATGTGACCCCTCACCCTAACCCTCTCCCACAGGGAGAGGGGACCGATCGAGCTGGCTGTGTGAGCGGTTTTATTCTGAGGGTGAGGAAATAAATTGAATGTGTTGGTATTCAAGCTAATCAAGAGCACGGACTTGGCTCCCTCTCCTTGGGGAGAGGGTTGGGGTGAGGGAGATTGGTTTGATAGTCAGGAGACTGGGTCATGAAGATCCTCGAATTGCTTAGCGTAGGCATAGACGTGGGCACCACCACCACTCAGGTGATCTTTTCGCGCTTGTCGTTGGTCAACCGTGCCGCCGCTTCCCAGGTGCCACGCTATGAGTTCATCAAGCGAGAGATCGTCTGGCAAAGCCCGGTGCTGTTCACGCCCATCGAGTTCTCCGGTCAGCTGCGAGAGGACGAACTGCTGGCGCTGGTGCTGGCCCAGTATCAGGCGGCAGGCATAGCGCCTGAGCGCGTGGCAACGGGTGCCATTATCATCACCGGCGAAACGGCCAAGGCTCACAATGCTCGTGCAGCGGTAATGACCTTATCCCAGCAGTTGGGGAACTTTGTGGTGGCTACCGCTGGGCCGCATCTGGAATCGGTGATTGCCGGTTTTGGTTCGGGGGCCCAGGCGCTATCAGCCAGCAAACTGGTGCGGGTGTTGAATATCGATATCGGCGGCGGAACGGCCAATTACGCGCTGTTTGACGCCGGGCATACTCAGGCCTCCGCCTGCCTCAACGTGGGGGGGCGACTGTTGGAGACGGACGTGCATGGTCAGGTATTGCGGGCGCATCCGCCAGGCCAATGGATTGCCGATGCCATCTTTGGCAGCCATACCGACGTACAGCGTTTGACTCCAGCCCAACTGCGGCAGATAGCCGACCGCATGGCTCAGTTGCTGTGGGAGATCATTGTCGGCCAGCCATCTGAGCTGGCTAAACGCTTGCTGATGACGGAATGCCTGTCCGCAGGAGGCAATTGGGACGCGATCACGCTTTCCGGCGGCGTTGGCGAGTGTTTTCGTCACATTGATGATGATAACCCATTCCGCTTTGGCGATATTGGACCGCTGTTGGCGCAGGCGATCCGCCGTCACGCCGGGTTTGCTGCGTTGCCGATGCAGATCCCCAATCAGACGGTGCGTGCCACGGTGATCGGTGCCGGTGCACATACGCTGTCGCTGTCCGGCAGCACCATCTGGCTGGATGAGGTGGCGTTGCCCCTGCGCAACGTCCCGGTGGTACAGCCACAGGAAAATGAAACTCAGCCGCTGTTGGCCCGATGGCAGCAGGCGTTGCAGCTGTTGGATCTCAACGCGCAGCAAGACCTCTATGCGCTGGCATTACCGGCTTCATGGCCGGTGAGTGCGGCTTCGGTACAGCTGAGCATCGCGGCACTGCAGAGTTTCTCGCAGCTTTATCCCAACGCATATCCGCTACTGGTGATCGCCAGCCAGGATTTTGGCAAGGCATTAGGCATGTTATTGCGGCCATTAATGGCACAACGTCAGTTAGCGGTGATCGACGAAGTGGTCACCCACACTGGCGATTACATTGATATAGGTTCGCCGTTGTTTAACGGCGCGGTGGTGCCGATCACGGTCAAATCACTCGCCTTTCCTTCCTGAGGGAACGTAATTATGAAGCTGAAAACCCAGCTGTTTGGCAAGTCGTATCAGTTCAAGGATGTTAAGCAGGTGCTGGCGAAGGCCAACGAACTGCGCTCGGGGGATTTGCTGGCCGGTGTGGCGGCAGAAAGTGCTCAGGAGCGAGTGGCGGCCAAGCAGGTATTATCGGAGATGAGCGTAGCGGATATCCGCATGAACCCGGTGATCCCTTATGAACAGGACTGTGTGACGCGCATCATCCAGGATGATATCAACGAGACCGCCTATGCCAGGGTTAAAAACTGGAGCATCGGCGAACTGCGGGAATATATCCTGCGCGATGAAACCACGGTCGATGATATTGCCTGGCTGCGTAAGGGGATCAGCTCCGAAGTGGTCGCCGCCGTTGCCAAACTCTGTTCCAACGCCGATTTAATCTATGGCGGCAAGAAAATCCCGGTGATCAAAAAGGCCAATACCACCATTGGCCTGCCGGGGACGTTCAGCGCCCGCCTGCAACCCAACGATACCCGTGACGGGGTGCAGAGCATCGAAGCGCAAATCTACGAAGGACTGTCGTTTGGCGTCGGCGATGCGGTGATTGGAGTCAATCCGGTGACCGACGATGTGGATAACCTGAGCCGGGTGTTGGACACCATTTACCACGTGATCGACAAATTTGCCATTCCGACGCAGGGGTGTGTGTTAGCCCACGTGACGACACAGATTGCGGCGATCCGGCGCGGTGCACCGGGAGGGCTGATTTTCCAGAGTATCTGCGGCAGCGAAAAGGGGCTGAAAGAGTTTGGTGTCGAGTTGGCGATGCTCGATGAAGCCCGCGCCGTAGGGGCAGAGTACAACCGGATCGCTGGCGACAACTGCCTTTACTTTGAGACCGGGCAGGGGGCGGCGCTGTCTGCCGGTGCGCATTTCGGGGCCGATCAGGTCACGATGGAGGCGCGTAACTATGGCCTGGCGCGTCATTACGACCCGTTCATGGTCAACACCGTGGTGGGCTTTATCGGCCCTGAGTATCTCTACAACGACCGGCAAATTATTCGTGCGGGGCTGGAAGATCACTTCATGGGCAAATTGAGCGGCATCTCGATGGGCTGCGACTGCTGTTACACCAACCACGCCGATGCCGATCAGAATCAGAATGAAAACCTGATGATATTGCTGGCTACCGCGGGGTGTAACTTCATTATTGGCATGGCGATGGGGGATGACATCATGCTCAATTATCAGACCACCGCGTTCCATGATACCGCCACCGTGCGCCAACTGCTGAACCTGCGGCCAGCGCCGGAGTTTGAACGCTGGTTGGAGCAGCGGGGGATCATGGCCAATGGCCGGTTAACCGCCCGCGCGGGCGACCCCTCAATGTTCTTCTGACTCTTGCCGAGGTAAGCCAACATGGATCAAAAACAGATAGAAGAGATTGTACGCAACGTAATGCAGCAAATGACCTTGCCCACCGAGGTGGCAGCGGTGCCAGAAATTGCAATCAGTGCCGAGGGTTGCACGTTGGATCTCGGTTCCAACGAAGCCAAACGGTGGATTGGCGTGCAGGAATCGCAACACCCAGAAGTGCTACAGGAATTGCGTAATAACACGGCGGCTCGCGTCTGCATTGGCCGCAGCGGGCCGCGGCCGCGCACGTTGGCGCTGCTACGCTTTTTGGCCGATCACTCACGAGCCAAAGATACGGTGTTGAAAGAAGTGCCGCAGGAGTGGGTACAACAGCAAGGGTTGCTGGAGGTCCAATCAGAAATCAATGACAAGAATTTATACCTGACACGCCCGGATTTGGGGCGTCGGCTGAGCCCCGGCGCGGTCGAGGTACTGAAAACGCAGTGCAAAGCCAACCCGGATGTCCAAGTGGTGATTTCCGATGGCCTGTCGACCGACGCCATCACCGCCAACTATGAAGAGATCCTGCCAACCTTGCTGCAAGGGCTGGAATTGACGGGAATGAAGGTAGGAACGCCGTTCTTTGTGCGCTATGGAAGGGTCAAGATTGAAGATCAGATCGGTGAGCTGCTGGGGGCCAAAGTAGTGGTGCTGCTGGTGGGTGAGCGGCCGGGGTTGGGGCAGTCGGAAAGCCTGTCGTGCTACGCGGTGTATTCACCCAAAGTGGCGACCACCGTGGAGGCAGACCGCACCTGCATTTCCAATATTCATCGCGGGGGAACGCCACCGGTAGAAGCGGCGGCGGTAATTGTCGATCTGGTGCAACGGATGCTGCAACAGCAGGCATCTGGCATTCATCTTAATCGCTAGCGGGAGGCCCAGGTGCCAGCATTAGACTTGATCAGACCCAGCGTCAAAGCCATGCGTGTGATTGCCTCGCTGCATGAGGATTTTCGCCGTGAGCTGCAACTGCCCGCCTCGATCCGTAGCCTGGGATTGTTAACTGCCGACTCTGACGATGTGGCCTACATCGCCGCCGATGAAGCCACCAAACAGGCGCAGGTTGAAGTGGTTTTTGGGCGTTCGCTGTATGCGGGGGCCGCACATAGTCCTTCTCCCAGCGCGGGTGAGGTGTTGATTATGCTCGGTGGACCCAATCCGGCGGAGGTTCGGGCAGGGCTGGACGCGATGGTGAATACCATTGAGCAAGGGCCAGCCTTTCTATGGGCCAACGATGCGCAGAATACGGCCTTTCTGGCGTATCTGGTGTCGCGCAGTGGCTCTTACCTCTCTGCGGCTGCCGGAGTGGCCTCGGGGGAACCGCTAGCCTATCTGGTCGCGCCGCCGCTGGAGGCCACTTTTGGCATTGATGCGGCGCTGAAAGCCTCCGGGGTCAGGCTGATGTCTTATGTGCCACCGCCGTCGGCAACCAACTACTCCTCCGCCTTTATGGCAGGCAGCCAGGCGGCCTGTCAGGTGGCCTGTCAGGCGTTCAGCGCGGCAGTGTTGGACATCTCGCGCTGTCCGATTCAATGCGCATAACGGGAAGATAAGATGATCAACGCATTGGGGTTGCTTGAAGTTTCTGGTCTGGTTGCTGGTATTGATGCGGCGGATGCGATGTTGAAGTCAGCCTCGGTAAGGTTGCTGAATCATCAGGTGCTGGATCCGGGGCAGGTAACGCTGGTGATCGAAGGAGATTTCGCCGCCTGCCGCGCGGCGTTGGACGCCGGTGTCGCCGCTGCCAATCGCACAGGGAAGGTGATCGGTTGCCAGACGATGGGCCGACCGGATAGGGATACGGAGTGGTTGGTGATGCATCTGCAAGGCGCAGCACCTCAACGCCCCCAGCCGAAAGGATTATGCCCACAACCCCTGCAGGCAATGATCCGCAACCAGCGGCAAGGTATGACGGCAGGTGAAGTCGCTGCTCTGTTGGACTGCCCGTTGGACGCCGCGCGTTTGGCGTTGGAAAAGCTGTATCAGGCCGGGTTGTTACGTAAGCGCAGCAGCCGCTATCGGATTCAAAAAGCGTGATCTGCCGTTTCCTACATGCCCCCTGAAACGTGGCGATCTTTCAGAAAAATCACCACCAGGCGGCATGCTATAATTCGTCGATATTCTGCACGGAACCTCTTTGTTAAGGATAAATGACGATGACCCTCTTCCCTGGATTTAAAACCACGCTGTTGGCGGCCTCGGTGCTGTTGGCCTATTCCGGCCTGGCGCAGGCGCAAAACGTGACACTCAACGATGTGACGGTCTTTATTCGCGGTGCCGAGTTATTCAACAGCAGCAAAGTGACGCTACCGGCGGGGGAAAGCGAAGTCGTCTTTACCAATATTGCCAGCGGGCTGAATGAGCAGAGCCTGATGCTCGATGCCGATAACGGTGTGGTCGTGCAATCTTTCAGCATAAAACGCGACTTTCTAACCGAGCATGTGTCGCCTGAAGTGGAGCAATTGACCAAACAGATTGATGATGAGGTGCGCGAGCAAAGCAAACTTAACGTGCAGCGGGAAGTGATCCAGGCGCAGCTGGCGGTGCTGGAAAGTAACCGGGCGTTGGGTTCGGAAAAAGAGGGCGCTTCCGTTGAGCAGGTTAATCAAATGC
>NZ_JBKJYW010000285.1:0-13458 GCF_046715635.1 Serratia sp. (in: enterobacteria) | reverse complement strand
ATGCTGCTGCCGTTCACTACGAGAATACCGTATTGTCATATTTTACCTCAGCGTTGTCATATTGACCGAGGTTAGAATGTGATAACGGTGCATCGTTAACAATGTGAGTTCGCCGGACGCTTACGGTTTATCTAAAAAAATGCTTGTGGATGAATTGGATAGCAACGTTAAAGTTGTAATGGAATTTCTGGAAAACGAGTTAAAAGATATAGATTTCTTTTGGACTTCAAATGATCGCAGTTTATTCAAATTAAGTGGTACTAAGATCACCCCCAATCAACGCGGTATGAATAATTTAAAAGATAAGAAAGTATGTGTCTTTATAGCAGCAATGAATGCTCATCCTAATAGTGAAGCATATTTATCTGATTTATTTGACTTTACACTTGAGGATATGGTGCAAGAATATGAAACCGAAACACTATACCAATTTGTATATCGTTCTGTAGTTCGTGATTATAAAAGCAAGGAACGTGTTACAGTATATGTATATGATTCAGAGCAAGCATGTTCTATACCTTCAGGAACAGTGGTAAAGATTGAGCTAGGTTTAAAAAGTACTAAATCAATTGGCGGTCGACCTTCAAAAATAAACGCTCCAAAAGAACTTAAAAATAGATTTAGTAATTGGAAAGCCAAGAACAATAACAAAGCTGACAGTATGATAAAGTACCACAAATGGGAAGGGAACCAACGTAAAAACAAAGAGTACAAAGACGTAGACTTTAACCAATTTAAAAATAAAATTTCAATCGAACCAATTAGAAAATAATTAACTACGTACATGGTTGCATCTCTGCTTCTAATCGCACAGGTATTCATAAAAGCTAATATAACCTTCTATATAATAGAGGGTTTTCTTAGTTATTTTAAAATGAAAGTAATAAAACAAAGGAAAAAAGCGAGATTTAGTTCGCTTTAGCGAGCTAAATTTTGTGTTTTCCGTATGTTTTTTGCGAAATAACTTAATATGGCGGGTTGCGTTGGCAACTCGACATGATGAGTTGTTTTCAAAGCTTACATAATATTTTAAACGTCGATTTGCTGAGGCAAATCACCGGCAATTTTGTTTTAGTACATACTTGCCCTGCGGTCAGAGCATGTACTAAAACAAAGATCGCATTTCAAGTCATTTAAAATTATTTCAAGTATTGAATCTGCTGGGGAGTACTTGTTGAAAGTACTGGCTCAGTATTGACTGAATCCACTGGGGAGTACTTGTTGAAAGTACTGGCTCAGTATTGACTGAATCCACTGAGATAGTACTTGTTGAAAGTATTGACATAAAGGCTAACCAATAAAATGTAAAAGTGAAAGTTATCCAGAATTATATTAAATTTTTTTCGAAGATGATTGATAGATAAATAAAAATGTAAATTGAAGGGTAAATGTAAAAATCTTCAATTGTTAAAAATAAAGTTTATAAAATGAGGTGAAAAATATGAAGTATTATTTAGCTAACAAAATCGAATCGTCTTATTATACTGTTCTAATAGATACTGACTTACTGTATAACAGTTTGCAGAAAAGTGATGATGTTGATAGGTTGATATCTGAACTAAGTGATGAACCCAGGTCAGAGTGGATTGTTAAAGGTGAGGCTTTGAATATATTCTATATTCCACTAATTAAAATAAATGGAAATGAAGAAATAAAGGTTGTTGATGGTAGGCATAGAATATGTTGGATGAAATTAAAAGGAATGACTGAAATACCAATAGCTATATCAGAGGATAACATGAACTGCTTAATAGCTAAAGGAATTAATTATACAGCGATTATTAACTTTGAGATGCCATGTAATGTAATCCCAAAGCCACTACAGCAAGATATTCCGAATGGGTATGAGTTAGTAAAAAAACTCGTAAGCCGAGCAAAGGTAATAAAAAATTGAGTACCTACGCTTTTAAAATGTAGATTATTACTTCATGAATAAATTGCTTCTAAGGTAACTGGCCTTTAGGTTGCTAAAATTTAATAAACCAGTCCTGAAATATTTTAAATGAAAAGTTAAAGTGATTACCTATACATTTTAAAGTTGAAGTACTTAATATACAATGTGTAATTAAAACGTCATGATTAAAATTCGAGATTCCTTTTTCGCAAAGATACTTCAATGATCTTTGTAATTCATTGAGTTAATTTCTATTGAAAATGAATTAAGAAACCATGTGGATTTAATAAATTTTACGTGTCGTTAAGCCATGTGGTTTGTTCCTGACAAGCATTCCATTTAATCATTTTTTATTGGATAACTAATGCAGGTAAACTCATCGTTGAATGCAAGCATTTGATTTCCTTTTAATTCAACAAAAGGAAATGAACTGAAAGAAATATTATATACACTCATGTGAAAACGAATTTTCTCATCATTAAGTTTGAGTCTTTGTGCGTGGGCGGGAAATGTTCCTTGCCCCTTCAAGGTAATGAGGAATGCGATGGGGAAAAAATGAAGTAGTGAACACTCACATATATGGCCTTCATTAAAGAATGCTAAACCTTGAGCACTGATATGAGTAGTGTGAGGGTAGAACCAGTAGTATATATCATGAGTATCTTCGAATGTTGCAGTTTTCCCTGAAACATAGTCGCGTAATGGTGAAAAGAAAGGACTGTCTGGAATTGGGCTAAGGCATGCTTTTATTGAAGATGCTGATAATATGTGACCGGTCATACCTCTTGTAAACTTTTTTGAATCAAAAGGGACTTCAATATAAGGATATATTTTATTGGCTAAAGTGAAATAGTCTTTTACTTTTGATGTTATCGATTTTGTTACCGCACATATCTCTTTATCAAATTGACTGAGGAGCGTACTATTACAGTCACGGCATATGGTTTTAAAAGTACTGGCTCTAAATGTCGGTAACCCTTTGATATTATCAAAAATGTCAGGGTGTGATTCACTTATAGTCCGTTGCTCTCTTTTTGTTATTGTTACCGAACCTTTCGGTGGGACATGATCTTTAGTTAATTTTCCATATTGTTTGCAAATGAGGCAATAACCATTGATAATTCTATTATAATTAATCCTCTCAGTAATTTTTTTGTTCTTTTTCATTCGGCTATCTCACATACTGCCATACAGTTGCAGGGATCTTATCGTACAGTTTACCCATAGTCAGTTCTGCAAGTCTGTGATCAGCGGCTGCGTAAAAAGTTTCAAGCTGGTCATTACTTAACTCATATTTGTTCTTATCAATCACTTTTTCAAGCGTTTCAATACTCGTGCAGCGGCGTAGTTGCATAATCCAGTCTATCTTTGTCATTTCAGTACCAATTTAAAAGATGATGTACCTATGATATCGCAGATAGTGTAAGTAGGGTAGATCTACTCATTATGACGACAACAAATTCGTTTAACGTTTTCCTTTAGCCCCTTCACTAAGTCTACCTTGAGTGTAAAGTAGATAATGTAATGACTGAAATCTGCAGATAAATTATATGACTAGGTAATGTTTTATTTTCTAAGCATTTCTGCTATTAACTTACGCATTTCAAGAGAACATTGTTCTTGATACAAATCATCTTCAACTAAATCAATAGTATCAATACGTTTATTCAACTCATCGAGAAATTCATCAGACTGAACCAATTCAATTAGAGAAGTAGTAAATTTCTCTTTTTTTGCTTTGCTAAATGTAGTTGGTAACAAATCCGTAACAGCTCCAATAGTTGAATTCCACTGTACAGTAGTGATATTTTTGGAGTAAGTCTTTATATCCACATCATCTTTATTAATATCTTCTTTACTTCTCTTCTTTTTTAAAAATGTGGAATGAAATAAGTCAATAAATGTTTGAATGATTTGCTCTCGTTGTTTCTGAGGTATAGTTTTAAATACATCAAAAATTAATTTTATTATTGCGAAGAAATCCATGAAAGTGTCCTCCAGACACGAGTGATCCTAGGAATTATTCTATGTTAGCAAGCGAAATATTTCAATCTATTCATTGTTCAAATTATACATCTTCTCGCTCAGTCCCTCATATATTTCAATGGAGTACAACAGTATAGATTCATGACTCCTTTAGCATGTATAATATCTTATTAAAGTAGAAATAAACAGAGTGTTTTTTATATCAAAAACAATTAAGTCGTAATGGGTAAGATTCGAATTATTCCAATACCTTTGTGGCGAAGTCACTTGCTTAGTCACCCTTTAAGTACTACGATATGTGGTACATATAATGACTTCACGAGCCATTACTAAGATGTGTCAAAGCATTGATAAATGTTTTTAGCCCATGCGAGGTATTGCTTTGCATATTTCTATCTCCGCTGCCATTGGCATTCTATTACGTTCATAATATTGAGCTTGGTTTTTAATTCTTTTCAATTTATCTATTGCAGTTTTCTTCCACTGTGGCATAAGTGGAGGTATGTATAATTGGTCGACCGCAGAGTAAAAATAAGAACTTATGGAGTTGCATCCCCAGAAATTCATGTTCACTACAGTTTGCTCCAATTCAAAAGATGGGAATACATAACCATTTATTGCATTCCAATATTTAATTATTCTAATTAACGGCTTTATCAAAAAGTAATTATTTGTATTTTTATCCGTAAGTTTTTTATTAAATTCGTTTGGTGAAGTAGGTATCCATTTTTCTAACAAATTTGAAGGTGACGGGATTTGATATCCAGTGAAGATACTGTTTAGTGCAGGAACAAGCTCAAACCGAATATGATTTAAATTAAGCATTATTGTAGGGTAGGACTGTGTAATCTCAGAACGTTGATAATAGTATTCTACAAAATATTTAAGCCAGTTAAGATATGTTTGCGGGCTATATTTAGGATCTCTAAAAATAATCATATAGTCTATATCAGAACGTGCGTCATATTTTCTTGGAAGAATTGTACTCCTCGTATATGAACCAAAAATGAAATGTTTCTGCAAATATTTAGGGAAGTAATAACCAAGACGTGTTCTTAATGTATTGATGGACCTTAGGATAGATTGTTTTTCTATATCACGCAATACTGCCCCACAGGCTATAATATTAAGATGCGAATTTACACTCATTGGAATTCCCTATCAATTCTATATGAAGCATAGTTATTATTAATATCTTCTTGGGTCTTTTTATATGCCCAAGCAGGTATGTTTGGTGAGGAGGCGTTTAACTGGTTTCTTACGTCAGAGTAAACTTTTAGCTGCTCTGCCATTTCTTCAGTAGGAAAGTTTTCCTTTAATAAATCAATTTCTCTAAATAAACGAACGTTATTTTTCAATGCGTTATATGCAGACGCTGAAACTCTGTGTTGGTTGTTTTTTTCACTTGGATTTAGAAAGGTATTTAAAGCTGAAAGTACAGCCACTAATATACTAATCGCGACGGTAACCCAAACGTAATCTTGCAAGGCTGAAACTCCAGCTAACGCAGCTAAGATTGTCGTCGGTATACCGATATATAAATTTCTTCGTTCCCAGCAAGAAGATGCATTATAGTGAGACTTGGATGAGTATAGGGCATCCTCTTCAATTCTATAACATTCCTCTATTATTTTTTTTATTTTATCTGAAATCATAAAAATTACTCTCTTTACATGATTATTAAATCAATTTTTTTCTAAAATTAATGTTCCAGTAGTTCCTCTTTCCGTATAATAATTCCCTCTAAGCGTCAATTTATTATCTATATTAATAACATTGAGAATACTTGTGCCAATAAAACGAGTCCATGCCTTATTTGGAGGTTCTGATATATAGCTATAATACACTTTGTTCAATCCTAGGAATTTAACCAAACTCACATCTAGAGCTCCAGAGATCATGTTTTCACCATACATATCTATTTCTGTCTTTTTTAGTGACTGTCTTATTTTTGCGGTTATATCTATCTCGCCAATAGAACCGTCAGCTTTATTAAATAGAACCTTCCCACTCCAGCATCCATTTAAATCAGGGAATAGATCTTTATTGAAAATTTTTAGCACTCTCCATAATATACGAGCTACTGAATTGAATTCAATGCAAAATAAAAAAATTGTTGATATTAAATTAGCTGACGTGATAATTTTAAACAATGATACATTGTTAGAAAAAAAATAAATTAGCAATGCAGCACTTATTGATATAAGTAAGTGAAGTTTAAGCAATACCTGTAAATTTATAACCTTTAGCATATGCATCCCTTATGCAATCGTTAACCTGTTTTTTCCTGTACATTTAGACTTTAGTAAAGCTATATAAGCATCTTTCAAACTATTTCCTGCACCAGCTGAGTAAGTAATGTCTTTTGGTATCTCTTTGGAGATTTCAAAAAATAAATGGTGTAAATCAATAGTATCTTGAGATGTATAGCCAGCTACACCATCAGCAGCGGAAAAAATTATAACGATATTGTTAGCGACGAGTATCTCTGTGATTTTTTTTGTGGTTTTTTCAAGTAAGCCGCTTATGTTAGCTAACATATCCATGTCATTATTTAAATATGCATGAGTTATTTTTCTACCCACATCATCACCGTCAATGGTAAAAAAAATCATTCTAGCTCTCCAAGTACTGCACTTTGCAAGTAATATTATATTATTTGACAATAAAATACGATACCAAAAACGAACGTTTGTGACACCACAGATACAACTCTCTAAACATGGTATCAAAACATAGGGGTTTACAGTTTTGATACCAACGCTATAATGACCCTACCTTTTTGACACCTTAGGGCGTAACATGTGCCGGATATTTTCATATTGTCGTGTTTCTACTTCTGAACAATCTACCGATAACCAGATCTTGGCTATACAACAGAAAGGGATCGTTATCGAACCTCACCGTGTTGTTACTGAGACAATCAGCGGTGGAGTTCCTGCTATGGAGCGTCCTGAGTTTTCAAATCTGGTAAACAACAAGCTCGAGACTGGTGATCAATTGGTTGTGCTGAAGTTGGATCGTCTTGGTAGGGATATGATTGATATAGTGAGCACGATCAAGATGCTCCAAGACAAGAAGATTTCAGTACGTTCACTTGACCTGGATGGGGTTGATCTTACTTCTGCGGCTGGGGAGTTCCAGCTTAAGGTTTTAGCTGCGGTAGCGGATTTTGAAAAAAATCGCTTAATTGAAAGAACTCGAGAAGGTTTGGCAAAATCACGTTCGGAGGGCCGTGTAGGCGGTAGGCCAAAGGCGACCTCTCATGATGAAGTGCAACGGCTTAAAGCTGAAGGGATGTCACAATCAAACGTGGCAAAACAGCTTTCAGTATCAATTAGTACTGTAAAACGGTATTGGAATTAAAATACTCTATTGTAACTTGTTGATTTTTATAACATTTTACTATCATGATTCGAACAGATCACTTAACAATCGGTGATAGTGAAAATACGGAGTTTAACTATATGCAAACGTGCTATATGTGTGATCAATTGGCTACATCAAGTGAGCATGTTCCTCCTAAATGTTTATTCCCTGAAGCAAAAGACAGCAGTGGCATAGACTATAGAAGAGATCTAATCACTATACCTAGTTGCGACATTCATAATACTGCTAAAAGTAAAGACGATGAGTTTCTTATGATTAGCCTCGCTGGAATTTTCGGAAATAACTCGATTGGCTACTCTCACAAATTCACAAAAGTTAATCGTGCTATAAGGCGTTCAGCCAACCGTTTACTTGATGTAGCCTTTGTAAAACGGAAACATTATATTTTAGAGAATAACAATCAGTTTCTTGAAGTTATTTGGGGTACTCCAGATCATGACCGGTTGCGTAAATGCTTTACACACATTGCATATGGACTCCATTATTACCACTTTCAACAACGGTTTCAGGGGGAAGTTAAAATTCTATTAGGCTATTTGCATAGTAGTGACAAAAGTAATAATAATTTTGTTCAATTCATTAAAGCAATAGCAGCAAGAGATCTTAATGGTGTCAAAGAAATAGGACAAAATCCTGATGTGTTTTATTACCAATTTGTCGAGCCTGACGTTCACGGTATCTACATGATCCATATGCAGTTTTATGGCGGCATTGATGTTTATGCTTCATTCGTGCCAAGAGGCAACCCAGTGCCTTTTAACTTAGGTATTGAATTAATGAATTTAGGTTTGGAAACCATAATAAAGTTTGGTGATAAAGAGTATGAAATAAATAAGAAGTGACACTATAAAAAGTGTTAGCTATCAATATGGTAACACGCTGAATTTAATTATTTTTATCCGTTTGATATCTATGGAAAGTGCAGAGACTGAATTGATCTCTGCATTATTATTTTTATAACTACATTTCCCTGGTGCTGACGTACATATTATTAATCTTCTTCGCCGGACATATTTGTACTGTTTCTTAATCTGTACAAGTCAATAGCTTTGTCGCGAGTCACATTCATTTTAGATTCTGACATAACTATGCCCCAGATTGAGCCACGTTCTTGGCTATAAAAGTCTCTCATTGCACTAATATACGATTCTTTATATTTTATCCATGCTCGTTGTGTATTTCGTAAGTTGGTTTGAATTTCATTTGGCTGATCTTGAAGAAGTAATTTGTATTGCTTATTCAACTCCGCCTCCCAAGAATTAGTGGCCGTGACATAGCAATCAGTAGTTTCCATCGTTGAAACTACTGATGCTTTGCATTTAGCTAATTTATCATCAATATCTTTCCTTAAATCTTTTGAATAGGCAGTAGTACCTAATGATAGTAACAATGCAGTCATAATTATTTTTTTAGCTATCATCCGTTGTTTCATGGTTTGTCCTATATTATCAATTCCTATTTTGTCTATAATCGATATTTTTCTTTCATCTTCATGTTTGTCAAAGTTTTTTAATTAAAGTTCCATCTTTGCTCTCACAGGCGTACAAATTCAGGTCAAAGCGTTTTTTATTATTAACATAATTGAATAGCCTATAGGTACTATCATATTTAAAGTACTCAGTGATACTACTATCACTTTCAGTTTTTATATTCATATGGCCTTTCTGTCCTACTGGGCTAATCTTGCCACTATCAAAATTGTGCATATTGTAATGACCGTCAAAATGTACAGTAAAGCTGTTACCATAATCGGTAACTTTCATTATACCAAGCCATGCTCTATCTTTGGGTACTGATTTAATTGTTCTATCAGTTTTGATTGCAGTTCTACAATAATACTCATTACTTGCGTAGCTTGGCATTGTGATTGCAGCACCAAATATTAGAATAAAGACTTTCATTGTATTAGTCATTATTTGTATTTCCTTTTGTCTATCTACTGTTACTATTTTTTATGACACTCATTTACTGCATGTGTAATCATTATTGCATCTAAACTTGTTAATATATTCATTGCAGTAGGGCTATCGCTAATCTTTAAAATACTTCTTATTTTTGTTTTAGAGACTTTAGATTCTTGTGTATCTTTTGATTCGCCTTTTCGTGTGCAAATGCTTTCATTATCACAAATAGTTTCTCCTAAAGGTTGTGATCTTACTAAACCGTCTTCACCTTTTTCTGGATCGATAAAGGAAACACTGAAGCCATTGTTGGTAACAGTTAAAACTGCTGGTGTTTGCCAAGATTCTTTTGCTCCTGGTCTTACACCTAAGTATGTAAGCGTACAATCATACTTTGAAATTTTATCTTTGGTGTTTAAAGATTTATTACTTTTAGCTTCAGGGAAAAAGTTGCTTATCCCAATCATCATAGAAACTATAAAGACTAAACTACTTGATGATAAAGCAATTATCACAGTGCTTAATTTCCCCCGTCCTTTTACACGGGATCTATTTGCCATTTTTTTATAGCAAAGAATAGATAAGGTTGTGCATACAATAATTACTATTAATCCAACCATTGGCTACTTCTCCTTTTCAATTAACTCTGATTATGCTGTTGTTACAGCGTTGAACTACATCTATCGCGTTCTTAGATACCTTATCTCTAATGGTGCTGACGATGATGCAATGAGGACAGTCTATAGTGAATTTTTCGGACATGATTTTTTCTATCTACCTGATCTGTATGTATAACTTACTGCAATCATCATAACAACTTCGATTCCATTGATCAATATTTTAGATCGATAGGATCGAATTTACTTGTTTTTGTGGTTGATTTGAATTTATCTCAACGAATTCAAGTAGTAAGAATTTTGTAATGATGATAGAGGAAAAAAACCTAGTACTAGGCATATGATTAATTTGGTAATGTATGGGTATACCCTTTCATTTCTCACCGTTACAATGAGATTTTAAACAGGGAATAATAATAGGATTAACTATCACTTAGTGATGTAACTTGTTGTTTAAATTCATGTAAAAACTATTTATATTTTCTAAACTAGAAATTTGAGTTTATAATGCTATTAGCATTAACTTTTTACTCAAATGATTTGAAATTGAACGCCCATCAATTTCTTGAGAGGCGTTTTTATGAGGTGGATGCTACAAAGTACGGAAGGTGGAGGAAACGATTTTTTTCTGATACTCAAGTATTTCATTTACAACAAGTGTTATATGATGATTTGTATCTATACCGATCCACTGAGTTGAGTTTCCTGAGAATTTATCTTGGCTGCAATCTTCGATTCTCTTGTCTCCCCAACTAAATTGGGCTTGGCAGTAATGGTTGGAGCCTACAATTACTCTCGCTAGAACATTCTGTTGTTTTCCCTTATTACCTTTCTGCTTCGAATGCCCCCTAGCTACAAAATACTTATCTTCTATTGTATAACGAATTTTCCCATTTGCATGAGTAGCGATTATATCACCAGCCGCATTCGGATTTCTAACTCCGTAGTCAGAAAAAATAATAGGTGTTTCCCGTTTTTGTAAACTAATACCTTTCCAGGAAAGAATTTCTCTTCGAGGTACAAAATCTGTTGTATCAACGTCCTTCACTGCATCATTAATAATCGCGGGAAAAGAACCCCCAGACATTATAATATAAGCAAAGTTATAATTATCTAGAATTCCTAGCATATGCTCCATATCAGTGTTTATAGATACCACGGATTTTTTGGTCACATCAGCGAAATCAATAAGAGCAACACACTGTTTAGGTGAGATTTTTAATGTATCAAATACATCATTTAATATGTCTGTAAAATACTCTATGTCATGAGCATCATCGATAGAACCAGAGTCTATCCTTATACAATAAAGACCGTCTTCTGGCATATCTATTGCTTTAACAGCATTTTGATAATCCTCACTATCCCAGCGGTCAAATCCGATAACAGGAATAATATTCATTCCACTCTTACATAGTATACGATATAGATAACTTAGTGCATGCTCCCCAGTTTCAACATAACTATCTGTTTTCCATTCAAAAATATCAAAAAACATATTATCTGATTTACATGAGCTGACTATTTTTTCTGTCGTATCATCCAGATAATCCTTCACAATTTGAGATGAGTTTTTAAATTTTACTAATTTCTTAGTAGCCTCTGTGATTTTCCCAATGTCAAAAAATGGGTAAATTCTTTGGGCATAGCTATCAGCGAGGTTCGCCAATGCTTCAAACTCGCCTTTTTTTGCTTTTAATATTGGTACATATGTAGGATACATGGCTCACCTCAAAATAAACTAATTGTCTTTGTTTAGTATCTTACTAACCTCACCTTGACCAATGAGGTCAGAAAAAATCCTATAGTTTCCTGATTCACGTCTTAAACGCCCTGCTATAATTGCCGGGTTAATTTTTAACTCTCGAGATAGCTTATCGATATTCTCTTTTGATGGAGATATAAACGCATCACTTCTCTTCCACAGCATTCTAGGAATGAATGCTTCTTTCGATAATCTATTTGCTTCCGACTCTCTTTTGTCTTCTGTTGTTGCATCAAGATCATCTAAAAAGGTTTCATCTTCGTTTACATGTTTCCAAATATGAGCTACTTCATGTATTAGTGTGAACCAAAAGTTATCGAGTCGATCATATCGTAAAGACAGAGCAATGATTGGCATTCCATCAACATCTTTTAGAGCTGCTCCATCAATAAGAGTTCCTTTAAGGCTAGGTTCTATGACGACAGCTATTCCATGTTTTTCCAAGAACTCAATTGCCAGAAGCGGCCCCTTTTCGAACCAGCTAAGTTGGGCTATATCCCGCAGAAAGCTTGCATTTAAAACAGAGTTATCGAAGCTACCAAGCCTAGGCTTTTTTTCTCTCGCTCGTTGTACAACTCTACTCAACCATGCATATAGTGCATATTTTGTTGTTGGAGAATAGGCTTCACCAGATAGCGTACGCTTGAACGCTGCTGTTCCAAATTGCCACCCTACTTGAGAAATGAAGTTCTTAATGATTTCTTCAGCTGACTGCTTTTCCTCAGAATTATCCTTTTTTATCCAACCGCGAGTAATCATTTCCTTAATTGGGAAACGAGACCAGTCGACTTCTGTTTTAGCTGTTCTTTCAGTTGGAGCAGAAACACCAATTAAGGTATCTGTAGATATTCCTAATCCAATTGAGAGTGCCTTGATCATAGGTACAGTTAATGGCCTTTTTCGAGCTAATATTTCCGAAACCCGACTCCTTGTTCCCAAATATGGAACTAAGTCAATCTGCTTTAACCCTTTCTCATGCATACGAAATGTTATTGCATCGATAGGATCTGGAGGTTCCACCGGAAATTTGCTATTCTCATAGGCTTCAACCAAGGTGATAAGTAGCTCTAATTCATCACTTTCGGCTGAACCCACTATTGGTATGGACAACATAAGGTTATGAATACGGTTTAAATATTCTTCATGTTGTTTTTCGGTACGTATAACTTTTATGTCCATCTTCAATTTTCTTTTACAGAGGTTATGATTACAGCTAACTGATTGAAACAGAATAGAGTTTCAATGGAAAAACTGCTGTTTTCAACCTTGAACAGAAAGACGTTGTCAGTCACTTCAACTGCCTTTGGAAAATGTTCATAGATGTCCTCTTTTGATCTCCAGTGAGCACGGATAAGTTCTGATACCCAAGCGTTAACCCAACATCTATAAGCGGGGTCAGCTAGCTTTACATCCTCTAGTTTGTCTCTTCCTACTAGATGCATAAACTTGTTCCTGATATGGGAACATCTTAGTGTTCTCTTTTGTTTAAGTCAATAAGTTCCACATTTGGGAACAACCTCTCTTCTAGGTTCCATCAAGATTGGTATAACATATCAATGACTTAAAATCATTTGTCTTTATAAGGCAATCAATCCGTATAAAGAAAGTAACTTTACAAATCAATGTGTTATTAATCGCATCCATTTTATATGCCCACATTTTTTTTGCCTAAAGTAAGAATATCTTACATATCTCTAATCATCACAGTATCCATGCTTACCACAGTAGTAACAGACTTGTTGCTGCCTACTTGTTTTGAGAATCATGGAAAACCCTGTAGCAATCGTGACTAACCAGCCTGCTTTACAAGATTGGCACGAACAAATCCCGCACTCTGTTGCCACTATTCAGTACTTTCGTAAGCTCTAACAAGCAGCCAAACCCACAGCAACATAGCCACTGACC
>NZ_JBKJYW010000284.1:0-14009 GCF_046715635.1 Serratia sp. (in: enterobacteria) | reverse complement strand
CAGTACCGCCGCCTCATTTCCCAACTACTTGCCGTTGCATGAGTATCCTCTGGATACGTGTGATTTCTGGCCATACCCTGGTCATGAGCAGCCGCATGCTCCATTGCCTTCTAGCGCTCTCCCGCCGTTGTTGTTTATTAGCCAGCGCTATGATCCTGTCACGCCATATCGTAACGCCCGTGAGATGGCTTCGAGTTTTAAAAGCCCGCTGATTACCCGCGAAGGGGATGGCCATACCGGCTCGCGTTCAGGGGATACCACCCGCTCAGCATGACTGCCACCACTCAGAATGGCGTAGACAGTGCCCGTGCTGGCAGGCAGATCGCCACTGAGAATTTTAAGCAGGGTGCTTTTGCCACAGCCGTTATGGCCGATTAAACCGATGCGGTCGCCCTTTTTCAGGCTAAAGGAAACCTCAGCCAGCAGCGGGCCGAAAGCGGTATCAATACCAACAGATTGTACAGAAAGTAAAGTCGTCATAATGCTTACTCAAGGTTACAGGCATGCAGATGCCTATCGTCAAAAAATTGCCGACGATAACCCGGTAAGCCGGAGGGAAGAACTTTGATGTGAGTAAACTTCGCTCAAGCTTAGGTTATCGGAGCACGATACCGGTAATGCTTGAGCAGCGACGATCACCAAGGTGAGGTGAGAATTTGAACCATTCACACGACAGCATAGGGGACCTCCTTTTCATAGTTTTTGGTTGATAGGTAAGCGGATTATAAAGCGGATTTGCGGTTTCTGCTACTAGCCTACCTGTCAGTTTGAGAATGGGCACTGCATGCAGTGCCCATTTAGAGATTCAATGAGTGGGTTACGTTTTGGGCCGATCACTCATCTTCTGCGTAGATTTCTGGGTCTTGGATATGCTCCAGTACATCTCCCGGCTGGCAATCAAGATAGCGGCAGATAGCATCCAGCGTAGCAAAACGGATCCCTTTCACCTTGCCTTGCTTTAACAACGAGAGGTTTTGCTCGGTGATGCCGGCAGCGGCGGCCAGATCTTTGGATTTGACTTTGCGTGTGGCTAACAACACGTCTAGCCGGACGACGATCGACATAATGGGTAACCTCACACGAACTGTTGATTTTCACAATGCAACTTGCTGGCCTGTTTCAGGATTTGGGCAATAACGGCAATACAGGCCGCGAGAAACAGGGCAACAATATTCCCTGCATCGATACCGAACGTCACCATCCGTTGGCCAACAGGCTCCTGCATGGTGATCCAATAGCTGAGAAAAGGCTGACACAATAGCTCTAAAATGGTCCAAATGGCGACGTATTGACCCATTTTTCCCAAGTGATGCGCAGCAATGCCTGAAAAATAGGCGCGTTGACCATAGGTTTGAAACAACTTACGTAAGTGATACAACCCCAGCGCCAGTGCCAGCAGCGGCACGCTCGATAAGAGAATGCCACCGGCAAGTTGCCACCCTGGGAAGTTATACAAATCAACACCCAGGGCGCTGATTAAATCGTTGGAGATGGAAAAATGAAATCCGTATCCGTCATTGGCGGCAACGCTGGGGAATAACCAATAGGCAGCATTAAGCAACAACATGGCAAGTAGTAAGCACAGTGTGATGGTCGCCATGCGTTGGCTGAAGCGAGTCAGGCGATCTAATGTCATAAAAACCTCGGGTCGTTGAGTGGAAGTCGCAGTGACTTTAGCCTTTTAATTATCGTAAAACAATAATTAATTATCAGAATACGATCATTTAAAGGGGTGTAGTCTAGAAAGCAATCGGCATGTGGTTGCTATTTGACCAGTGGGCAGTCGCGGGGGATGGCCGAATAGGAGCAAGTGAGACATCAGCCAAAATTTCTACTAACCTTCTCGGATTAATGCGCTTTTTCACTGAGTAGGTTGTTATTATACTCTCCGCTTATTGTTGACCAGGTGCGGTGATATTCATCGTTTCGCCTGTTGCGTTTATCGCCAACCCCATGCTGAGCATTCACCGTTATGATCAAGTCATTACAGATTTTCCTGTTCACCTTTTTGTTGTTCGGCTTACCGCTGACCCCGTTGGCCAATGCGGCACCGCAGGGTACTTCGGTTGAACTCAGCCCGCAGGAGATAGCGGCTTCACTGAAAAATTATCAAAAGCAGCTGGATAGCATCAAGCAACAGGTCTCAAAGGCGAGCACCGATGGTCAGTTGAACAAGCTGTTTGAAGCCACACAGGAGCTGTCTGCCGCGGCGGAAAAGTTGACCACCGATCTGCAACCCATGCAAGTGAAGTTGCAGGCACAGTTGGACGTGCTTGGCCCGCAGCCCGAACCTGGAGTAATGACCGAAACCGCCAGTGTGGTGCAACAACGCAATACGCTCAATAATGCCAAAAAACAGATGGACGATTCCTTAAAACGTTCGCAAGCCATCAGAACGGGGGCGCTCGACTTAGGGCAACAAATTACCGATCTGCGCCGCGTGGCCTTCAAATCCCAGCTGGCGTTGAATAGCGGCAGTATTGTTAGTTCGCAATTCTGGTTACCAGAGTCAAATTCACAGGCTGACGACCTGGCTCGCCTTAATGACTTTAAACAGCAACTGGAGCAAACCCTGGAGGCCAGTTGGCAGGAGGAATGGCGTTACGGGACTATAACTTTGTTGATCCTGGCTGCGGCTTGCTGGTCGCTGGGGCGCTATTTCGTTGAGCAGTTTTTTGCCTGGGTGTGTATTCGCTTTTTACCCGATGGCCGCTTACGTCGCAGTTTTATGGCATTAATGACGGTGTTGATCACGCTGTTTGCCACCACGTTGGCGCTAAACCTGCTTATTTCTGCATTCTCTCGTGTTCAGCCGCTGACGTCTCAGGTCCAGGATTTTGCCGATGGATTTATGCAGTTGGGCATTTTCTGCGCGCTGATTGCGGGATTAGGCAGAGCGTACCTTTCGCTGAGCCGTCCATCATGGCGTCTGGCGCAGATGGATGATGCCATTGCGAGCGGCATGCGTTTCCTGTCGCCGTTATTGGCCGGATTGGCTATGGCTTTTGGCACCGTGGAACTGGTTAATAACGTGATTGGTGCCAGTCTTGGTAGCACGGTGCTAGGTAATGGTCTGGCTACCGCACTGATGGCATTAATCTTGTTCGCAATACCGTTTCGGGCACGCCGTATCCGCTCTAAGCTAGAGCAGCAGGGGATGCATCTGGAAAAACGCTCGGTGATTGCTGGGATAGTCCATATCGTTATTATGGTATCGGCAACCGTGATCCTGTTATCACTGTTGATCGGCTATGTGGCTTTCGCTCGCTTCCTGACCTATCAGTTGATCTGGGGCGCACTGGTCCTGATGGCGTTCTATTTCCTGGTGATCTTTGCTACCGATTTCTGTACGGCCATCTTTTCCCCCCAGACGGCCAGTGGGCGGGCGCTGACAAAATCGCTCCACCTTAAAGATCGCCATCTTGAACAACTGACCGTCATCTTCACCGCGTTGTCTAAATGCTCTTTGATATTGTTGATGATTGTTGCCCTGATTAATGGGTCGTTTGGCACCACGACACCCAACTCCTTGCTGGAAAAAATCATTGCTATCCTGAGCGGCGAAGGGCTGAGGCGGCTGAATATCGTCCCAAGCAACCTGCTCAATGCGGTGGTTTGCCTGGCGATCGGTATCTATGTGCTGCGAGTCACCCAACGTTGGTTAAGCCATGAGTTGCTGCCCAAAACCATCAGCGATATCGGTATCCGCGCTTCGCTTGTTACCTTGTTCAGTAACGTCGGCTATGTGCTGCTGATCCTGATCACCCTGGCGACGTTGGGTATCCAGTGGAATAACCTGGCCTGGATAGTGAGTGCGCTATCGGTAGGTATCGGTTTTGGCCTGCAGGAAATCGTGAAGAACTTTATCTCTGGCCTGATCCTGTTAACGGAGCGCCCGGTAAAAGTCGGCGATATGATCGGTATCGGCGGGGTTGAAGGGGATGTACGGCGAATCAATGTCCGCGCCACCGAGATCCAGCTGAGCGATCGCTCGACCATGATTGTGCCTAACTCTCAGCTGATCTCGCAGAACGTGCGTAACGCCACCATGGGGAATGCCCAAGGGGTGGTCACCGTCGCGCTGACTTTCCCCACCGATATCGATCCCGAGCAGGTACGCAATGTGTTGCTGAGTGCCTACCATGAACACGAATCCATTCTGGAAACGCCTGCTCCTTACGTTCGCTTCAGCCAGCTAGGCCCAGACGGGATTATCCTCAGCGTGACCGGTTACGTTGCCAGCCCACGCATGGTCGGCGCCACCAAGAGCGATCTGCTGTTCAATATCTTGAAGCTCCTGCGGGCCCATAATGTCAACCTTTCCAGTCCGCAAGAGGTGGTGTTTATGAAGCACCGGGAAAAAAGTCTGGTTGATGAAGAAGAACATTCATCATGAGGTCACACTGATGAGTCACTCAATGGCCGATAACATCATCAGCATTTATCAACGGCATGCCGGGGCGTTTGAGCAGAAGCGGTCAACCACTCTGTTTGAGCAACCCTGGTTGGACCGCTTCCTGAGCCTGTTGCCCAACAACGGGCGGATCCTGGATATTGGCTGCGGCAACGGCATGCCGATCGCCGGTTATTTTATCCGCCAGGGCTTTCAGGTGACGGGGGTGGACAGTTCGCAGCCGATGATCGACCATTGCCTACAACGCTTCCCGGAGCAGCGCTGGGCTGTGGCCGATATGAGAACCCTGGCGCTAGCAGACAAATTTGATGGGCTAATTGCCTGGGACAGTTTTTTCCATCTGACGCGCGAAGATCAGCGCCAGATGTTTAACATTTTCCGGCAACATGCTCAGAGCAAGGCTGCATTAATGTTTACCAGCGGCACCAGCAATGGCGAAGCTATCGGCACGTTCGAAGGCGAACCCCTTTATCATGCCAGCCTGGCCCCCGAAGAGTATCGGCAGTTATTGCAGGAGCAGGGGTTTAGCGTGGTGAAAACGATAGTAGAAGATCCGGACTGTGGTGGGCGTACCGTCTGGTTGGCGCAACATAGCGAGTGATCCCTGCATCACTTTCAGCCACAGTCCGCTATAAATAGGTTATTGGCCAAGTATTGGTGCTGAAATGATGAACGTGATGAAAATCATAAGAAAGATAGAAAACTACGTACCGCCAACGTTTATCCTGGCGTTGATGGTTGCGCATAATGGCTACTTGATACTTAGCCCGATCCTGTGGCATGGGTTGCAACATTCTGATGATTTTTTGGAAAATTTCAGCTCCTGGCAACAGGCTCTGGGGTTTCTCGATGCGATGGATATTCCCCGCTTTATGATCGGCATTGTGCTGTTCTTTATGGCGGGTATGTTGCTGTTAAAAACGCGTGTTGCCTGGTTTTTCTCGTTGCTGATGCTCAGTTGTATCGTCATCGTTGATGTGGTTATCTTTAAGCAAGTCACGGCATTGGTGGGGTATTCGCTGCTCACTATCTTAGGGCTGCTATTCTATTGGCGCCGTTTCGACCAGCATAAACTGGCGAGTACCAGTTTTTTTGCTGTCACCAGTATGGCCTCATTGATTGTCTATAGTATGTTAGGAACGTTGTACATTGGCGATCAATTCACCCCCGGGGTCACCGACCTGCCCACGGCGTTTTATTTTGCCGTTGTCTGCATGTCTACTGTCGGCTTTGGCGATATCATTCCGCATACCACTGCTGCGCGGATGTTCACACTCACGGTGATTATCTTTGGCATTACCATTTTTACCGCTTCCCTGGCATCGGTCGCTGGCGTGCTAATCAGACAAAATCTTCAACGTATTATCAAAGGGCGGTTCTCTCACATGGCTCGCAAAAATCATTATATTATTGTTGGTACCTCTTCACTGGCACAAAATGTCTATCAGGGATTAATTGACAGCGGCGGTAACGTGACCATTGTTTGTGAGCCAGGTAACAAGCAGCATTTTTCCGATCATGCGGATGTGGTTGAGGGTGATCCTTCAGCTGTTGCGACACTGGCATTAGCCGGGGCTGAAAAGGCGAAATATATTGTTGCTTTGACCGAAAGCGATGCGGTTAACGCTTTCATCATATTGGCTGCCAAAGAGGTGGGTGGGGCAGACACCAAAACCATCACGTTGGTCAATGAAAGCCAGAATATGAACAAGATCAAACGCGTCAAACCCGATGCCGTACTCTCATTGCAGCTGTTGGGCAGTGAATTGCTGGTGCGATCGCTCAATGGTGAGGTGGTTAATCACGATCTGAATATTGATGCGTTTTTCAGCAACGGTGAGGGTGTTGCCAAGAGCCGGTAACTGGACCCCGTTCCCGCACCACCGAAGAGGTGCGGGGGAGGTTTTTTAGCGATCAAATCCCCATTCAGACCATTTGCTTTTGATTTTCTCCTGTAGTGGCAGCGGATAATTGGTGGCAAAGCTCAATAACGGTGCATCTGACCGTTGAGGGCGGTGACTGAGGTTGCTGGATCGTCACCCATCCACAGGGTGCCCGCCTCGTGTACCAACCCCTGATTGCGAATATTATCCGGCGGCGATTTTTCCCAGGTAAAACTGCCATCCGGGTTATTGTGCTGGTATTCAAGAGGGGCATCGCCAGCAATGGCGTGCATCACGTCATAGGTGGTTTTATCCATTGCATCCCAGAATTGACGGTCGATTTCCTTCATCTGGATATACACCTCGGCCTCACCCCGTGTGTTGGTAGTGACGTAATTCCACGAGTTTGCCGAGCGTTCCCCGAGGAATTCCCCCATGGAATGCAGCATAATCACCACGTAGTCAGGATCCTGATAGGTGGCAACGGCTTCTGGCGAAGACGCGTCTGGCAGAATGCGGTACAACACGTCGTAGCTTTCTGTTGGTTGCGGGTTCCCACTCATAATAAAAGGCCGCTTGGCCAGTACCGAGTAACTCAAAGCGGTCGAAACCGGTTAATAAACGGGAAAGGTCGATAAATTGCTGTAGTGCCGCATCGGATGCAAGTTGTTCATCGCTCATAAGGTGCTGCCTGTATAGGTTTTTATTATGGCGGCATTATTATTGCCACCGGGAATAATCAATAAAACAGGTTGCATTAGTCGCTTTATTTATTGCTATGGATTAATAGGGGTGTATTAATCCCTGAGCCTCCAGTAACGTGGATGTTCATGATTTTTGTTTTTTAGACGCACTAAAAAGTACGCTATTGTAAAAACAATAACGGTAATTTAATTCATATTAACCTTTTGAATTGGAACGAATAGTGTGTGCCGCGCGCAAGCAAGATCACCGCTGGTGGCGAACAGTTACGTGAGGCTCACAAAGGTTACTTCCCGGGCTAATTATATTAGCGGTGAATTGCTATGTTAAATAAAATGAAATACACATAGCGTGCCAGCATTGCGCAGGCGCGTGTTATCCCATTAAAATAAAAGCTCATTCAGAATGTTACGGGGTAAAGTACGTGGTTAAGTTTTGTAATTCACTTAATCCACCACATTCTTCAGAGTGTAATAAATATGGTATGAGAGGCCATATTCCGCAAGCTTAAGCATTAATAAAGTATTTAATGATATATTATTCCCGTAAGTGCAAGATGTTTTGCTGCCAAAATTTTCAGATAAGCATAAAATCCCGATTGTTAAATTTTTACCACCTTAACTAACCTGAAGCGGCATCAACGTCCACCGGGTTCACAAGTTAGCAAGGGGAGTTGGAATGATTGAAATTAGTGACGCTGTCACTTAAACACGGCGTTGAAGATAAGAAACGCTGGTTATCCCCGGTGGAATAGTAAATCTCAGGTGCTGAATTATACTGATTTCATAACGTTCTGCTCGGGGATCCCCAATGAACTACCAGATACGTAGTGTTGGTTGGCTCTTGATTTATCTGTTTTTCATCCTTGCCCCGTTGTTCGCGCTTTTGATGGGGGCAATGCCACCCGCACGCGATTTCTGGACCGAGCTTTCGGTTGCCTTAGGCTATGCCGGGTTGGCCATTATGGGGTTACAGTTCGGCCTTACTGCCCGGTTTCGCTACGTGACCGAGCCATTGGGTGAAGACGTTATCTATCATTTCCACCGTCAGATATCGCTGATCGCGGTAGGATTGGTGATTGCCCATCCAATCATTCTGTTTATTGCCCGCCCCGAACTGCTGGCGCTACTCAATTTTATCGAGGCACCGTGGCGTGCTCGTTTTGCCGCACTTTCTACCTATTCACTGATCGCGCTAGTGATCATGGCCCTCTGGCGAGTGCCGTTGAAAATCCGTTACGAAACCTGGCATCGCACTCATATCATTCTGGCACTGGTTGCTCTGGCCGCTGGGATCTTGCATATGATTGGCTGGAGCTACTATCTGGGCGATCCTTTGAAGCGTGGGCTGTGGATGGTACTTATCATTTTCTGGCTTGGTCTGTTGCTCTACGTCCGGGTTATCAAGCCGCTATTTATGTTGAGAAAACCTTACCGGATTACACAAGTGCGCCAGGAGCGGGGGGATACCACCACTTTATTGATGCAACCGGAAGGGCATGCAGGCTTTCGTTTCTCGCCCGGTCAGTTTGGCTGGTTGACCGTTTGGGGTAGCCCGTTCAGCATCACGGGCCACCCATTCTCATTTTCCTCTAGTGCGGAGGTGCAGGATGGACGCATCGAGATGTCCATTCGTAATCTGGGTGATTTCACCAGCAGCATAAGCACGCTGAAGGTGGGACAACGCGTGTACCTTGATGGCCCTTATGGAGCATTTACGCTTGGCCAGCAATCTGATATGCGTGTGCTGATTGCTGGTGGTGTAGGTATCACGCCAATGATAAGCATGATCCGCACGCTTGCCGATCGCGGCGATCGCCAACCGGTGATCCTGATTTATGGCAGCAAAGACTGGGAATCGATTACCTTTCGCGAAGAACTGGACGCTTTGCAAAGCAGAGTGAACCTGACGGTTGTCCACGTGCTGACTCAGCCGCCAGAAGACTGGTCTGGCGAACGAGGATTTATCAATGCGGAGCTGTTTAAACGCCATTTGCCGCCGATTTATGCTGACCATGAGTATTTTATCTGTGGGCCAAACGTGATGATGGATGCCATAGAGAAGACGCTGTCTGAGCTGAATGTGCCGATGTCCCAGTATCATTCTGAACGCTACAACTTTGCCTGAGGAGACACGCTATGCGCCGTCAGTATGCCGATCGTCTGGGGCGATTGCCACCGCAGTGATTATTATTTTGTTGGCCTTGCTGTTTGCTTATTTGCGGGTGAGTTGACTGGCTAAAGCTTTTAGACTGCAGATATTCACGACCAGGTTCATAATGCAGGGACGATGTGTGCTGGTATAGAGGCGCAGCATGCGGCACCCCTATGGTAGAACATTTTCGACCCCTGCAAATTCAGCAACACAATACATTTGACCTGTTTTCTTTCACGACGTGCTTTAACTTCATTACCGAGGAAAGTGAATCCTTTCTTTGGGTCAATAATGCTGGATTCTTCTTTAGATATTTCGAGGTGAAGTTCAGCTTCAACTGATTATCTCGAAAAAACGAGATAATCAATTTATTTACAAAGCAAAGTAGCGCACTTAGAATGGAATGTCATCATCATCATCATCATCAGAAGGAGGGTTAATAGTTATTACTGTTACCAGTTCGCTCCGCCAGTCTGCTGGTGTCATAACTTTCAATTTTCCTTTACTATCAAAAATATCTTTACTTACACGAATGCACTTTAGCAATTTATGATTATCAAAATCATAAAAATCCTTAGGTGAGGAAATATCATCAAGATTATAAGCACGTGCACTCAGCAATTGAGTGAGTTCTTCAAGATTATAAAAAATAACCCTATATGATATTCCTGCAACTTTCTTTATTGCCTCAAAAGCTGGATGGTGAAGCATTAAAATATCATTAACTTGCTTTGGGTTTTTTTCATTAAGTAATACATTCACTAGAGAACGCAATGTTTCGCTACTTGTTTTAATATCACCAATCAACTTACTCTCAAACTCCCTAGAAGTTGTAGCAAGTAATCTCTGGAAAAGCCCTGCCCATTGCTCCTTCAAAAAACGAATAATATCTTCAACTGTTTCAAAAGGTTCTACCGGGTTCCCAACATTCAAATTAAAGATAGACTGGAGGAAATCAAAAACTCTTATATTATCTACGGAAACCGGTGAGAAGCCTTCTAAGTGTTTGTTTTTTGGTATGTGTAGTATTCTGAGTGTACAGATTTATCTACAAATAAATAGACCTGCTTCCCCTTTTCAAAAGCTTCATTTATTTCATTCTGAGTTATTGATGAGTCATTATTACGAGAGGTTGTACCAAATTTCCCACCTATAACTGCAATCAGAATGTCACAGGTATGTATCTCCCTGTAGCAATAGTTCTCTAACGACTCTTCCTTACCCCATGGTATATGACCTCGTTCAAATAGGACTGGATCATAACCCATTTCCTTAACAAAACGTTCAAGACTAGCCCGCATTGACCGTAAATCAAAGAAAGTTGAACTAATAAAAATACGTGGTTTTGCCATAAAAAAACCTTTTTTAACTTGCCACCGCGAAGCGGGTCGGGGTTCTGTGACACTCGAATTTTAGTATGATAAGCCATACTAATGTCAGGGGCAACTCTGGATCATGATAGTTTTGCTGTTGAAACTCTTGCTTGAAAAGCAGGAACTACAACGAGACACAAATGCACCATCACAGACATACTTTAAATACAAAGAAACAACGAAAAGGAAATCTCCTGGCACGCGATAAAGGGTTGGAAGAAATCTTACAGGAAGATGTTTGGTGGTTGGGCATGGCTGTCTGATGGCAAGCTTGTCATTGCGGTCCAGACGTTTATTATCCACGATGGCGTTCTAGTCAATTTTTGACAGTTTGTCGTAGGGAGTTTAGTCTGGTTCCGGATACAACCCATAATAAAACATGGAGTAATGTCATGGAAGAGGCTTACAAGGAGGTTCGCAGGGTATGAGCCGAGGGATGAACTATCAGGGGATATCAGTCATTTGCCAAGGTGATACGACCACCACCGGGGGGCGGGTACTGGAGGGGGCACAGGGAAATCATTACACGTGTGATAGTATTCCTGTTGCGCTGAAAGGGCATAAGGTTTCGTGCCCGGCTTGCGGGAAAATCGGGGTTATTGCCGAAGGGGAAGTAAACTTACGTTTTTACGGCGTACCAACCGCACTTGACGGCCATCGTGTGGCGTGTGGTTGCCCAGCCGGTAGCCATCGTCTTGTTGCGAGCAGTCAACCGCTTTCGGTTGCCCCATCCATATCTCCGCGCTCAATGCTGATGAATAGCGGACCGGCAGCGGAGCCAGCGCAGTATGCTCAGAACACGAAGAAACAGGCAGCAGAGCCAGAGCAGCACGCGCAGGTGGCCAAAAAGGAAAGGCAGAAGCGGGAAATTACCCTGACCATTGGGGTATTTTTCGACGGCACCGGCAATAATGCGGATAATACCGCCGCCAGCCTTGATGCCTGCTCCGGAGAGCATTTTGGGATGAACAATGCCGATGCTCAGTCAGCTTATTTCCAGTGTGTTCAGCTAAAAAGCGGACACAGCGGCTTCGCGGCAGGAAGTCATCTCGGTTATTACACCAATGTGCACTGGCTCAATACGCTGTACTCTACCAACCTCCCCGTTGATAGCGAGCAGGGACAGAACGCAATTTATATCGAGGGGATTGGTACGGAAAGCGGGGAAGGCGACAGTGCTTACGGGATGGGCACCGGCCGGGGTCACTCCGGTGTGGTGAGTAAAACCGACAAGGCAGTGAGGGCACTGGTTGCCGCCATCAAAGACTATTTAACCAATCCATCCGGAACCGATATCGACACCGTCAGGGAATTACAGTTTGATATTTTCGGTTTCAGCCGGGGAGCGGCGGCGGCACGGCATTTTGCCAACCGGGTATTCAGTCAGGATCAGGCGATTATCGCTGCCATCAAGGCCGGCCTGGGAAGTATTGAGTTCTCAGGCACGCCCGGCGGTAAAACCCGTTTTCTGGGGATATTTGATACGGTGGCTGGCATCGGTACGCCGGTCAACGGGTTCAATCCGCACAGCGCCGATACGGGCGAGGTGAATATTGTGCTGCGGCCGGGGGTGGCCGAGAAGGTATTTCATATCACCGCACAGCACGAATGCCGGTTTAACTTTGCATTGAACAGTGTGAAGCCTGCGTGGCCGGAACTGGCTTTGCCTGGTGCGCACTCTGACATTGGTGGCGGTTATAACCCTGATGAGTACGAAGCCTATTTCATTACCCGTCCGCAGTTTGAAACCGTGCCCTTTACCACACCTGATACGAAAACGCGGGTTTATCAGCAGGCCTGTGAACAACTCAGTGCGATGGATACCTGGCCGGCGATTGCCCCTTTGTTGCAGGCATTGGAGATTAACATTGATACCTGGCACGACGAGCGGATGCCAGCCGATCGCTACGGCTTACCGCAAAAACGCAGCGGGGCGGCAGCGGTCATTGAGCGCCCAACGCGCAACGACTGGTCGAAGGTGGTGCTGCGGGTGATGATCGATGCGGCACAGGACGCAGGCGTGGTATTCGATCCCATATTACCTAAAGACGATAATCTGTCACTGCGAGCTGATCTGAACAGCCTGTGTGAAAAAGCGATTGTGATGGGCCGCGCGGTACGGAATGGGACATCTGCTCCCGGCTTTGCCACTCAGGAAATCGAAATGCTGGCAGAAAAATATATCCACTGTTCAGCCAACTGGAACAGTGTGGTCAGAGATGGTGAGGGAATGGTAGCTGGGGCAGTCAAACCGGCGAAGCTGGTGACCTTTACCAACCGTCCTGACGAACGCTGGCAGCGAACGGTTTACGATATGGATGGAAATAAAATATGAAAATAACCCGTCTGGCGGGGCTTCTTCCGGTACTGGTGCTGATGGCGTGCCACGGTGCGGGCCAGCCCGAGGCTTCTGTCCAAAACGATGTGCCCACCGAGTGGAAATTTAATTTTTTCACGCCTCAGGCGCTGCCTGCGGTAGTAACTTTTGTCGCTATCCTTGATGCTGGCGGTACGGATTATCGATTTAATACTCTCGACAGCACGAAGGCGCTGTATGGCGTTGTTGGCGAATGGAACGACCGCGTGCGGGCGCTCAACGGGCACTGGAATCACGTTAAGCAACCCCCCAGGCATATCCTTTTTTGCTGGGATTCGGTGATAGATAAAAAGGTGTATGAAACCCATCTGACCTTACCAAACTCGGTGGTGGAAAAGATGCGTAACCCAAGTGGGAAAAGTGATCCGTTCAATAATATCTATGACAAAGTGCAAATTGGTCTGACTCCAGGAGGTAAGGTTGCAGTCTGGCTACGAGGTATCGGAAATCAGCCCAATTATCGTGTGGCGCCATCGGTCTTAAAGACCGTGTCCAGGGATAAATTAGAGCTTTGCAAAGGGATAACCAAGTGTGATTTTTCTTATGGATATGACAAAGACATAATGGATTTTATTAAGGGGAGAGCGTATCCGTATGGTAATTGGTGGCAGGTATTTATCCTAACTTCCTCCATCTGTGCGACACAACTATCCTGACACTGAGGGGTTGTAAGGTGAAACTTATCGAATGCGCGCCTGACCTACATAATTATTTTTTTGCTCCGGTTGTCGCCTCCATGCGTTGACGCTCATAAGATGGGACTTGCTTTTTTTTGTGTGATATAAGTGATTTTCGTTCTTATTTTTCGAAAAGGAGTTTGTATGAGCTCGAACAAAGAAATTGAAAGCGCTGAGTTTAAGAAAGCGATAGAAGAAAATAAAATATATTTAGATATTAGTCAGTTAGTAAGTGGTAATGGTGAACCAGCAAGCAAGGATAATTTAAGTGAATCAGTAAGTGGTGATGGTATCATCACAGCTTATGAAACGTTTTTTGCTACAGATGGCACGCCAATTAATTTCTATTCGTCGGAATCAGAGAGTGGAACGTTAAATCATTATCAATTTTTTGACGCTACTGGTAATAACTGGAATCTATACCAGTCG
>NZ_JBKJYW010000283.1:0-12469 GCF_046715635.1 Serratia sp. (in: enterobacteria) | reverse complement strand
ATGGTGCTGATCAACCGTACGCTGCCTGGGTTTGAGCCCCGCTGCGTAGCGCTTGACGATCGCTACGGTGCCTGGCTGGCCACCCGCCATCTGATCCAGCAGGGCCACCAGCGGATCGCCTTCATCTGCTCCAACCATCAGATTTCAGATGCTACCGATCGATTACAGGGCTACCTGGATGCATTGGAAGAACACGGTATTGCGGTGGATGAGAAGCTGGTTGCCTACGGCAAGCCGGATGAGATTGGCGGCGAGCAGGCCATGACCGAGCTGCTGGGCCGGGGTAAGCAGTTTACCGCCATCACCTGCTATAACGATCCGATGGCAGCCGGGGCGCTTTCGGTGCTCAGTGATAACAGCGTGGACGTTCCGGGCCAGATTTCGCTGATTGGTTTCGATGACGTGCTGATTTCACGCTATCTGCGCCCACGCCTGACCACTATCCGCTACCCGGTGGTAGCGATGGCGACGCAAGCAGCAGAGCTGGCATTAGCGTTGGCCAACAACCAGCCGCTGCCGGAGATCACCAATATGTTCAGCCCGACGTTAGTACGCCGCCATTCGGTCGCCAGCATCAATAACGCTTTCGAGCAGAACTAATCTAGCCGGCGGTGGTATAGGCGCACGGGGCGATCCGGGTACTCCAGCGCCTCGCCGATGTACTGCCAGCCATGGCGTTCGTAATAACCGCTAAACTCGGCATACAGATACAGCTCCTTGAACCCGGCCCGGCGGCTGTATTCCTGCACATATTGCTGGAGCTGCAACCCCAGCCCGCTGCCGCGCTGGCTCTCTTCAACGTAAAGCGCGGCCAGCCACGCCGTTAAATCCTGGCGGCTGATCAAATCACAGCGCCACAGCCCCACGGTGCCAACCGGTTTGTCATCCAACAGGGCGATAAAGGTGATCGGCAAACCTTCGTGCCGCAGGCTGCTGGCCACCACGCTGGCAAAGAATTCCCGGCTGTTTTCGCTGCCAAACGCCTGCCACTGCCAGTCGATAACCTGTTGTTGATGCTGCGGATAGTCCGCCAGATGCACAATACGAAACACGTTTATCCCCTCGGAAAATGCCTTAAACGCCAGCACCGTCAGTTTACGCTAATCAATGGATAGGCACCCCAACAACATAGGTCGCTGAATTTGTAGGGATCGAACATGTTCGGCCCGATCTAACCCTATGCTAGACTCAGCACTATTTACCGCAGCGGACGTTGAAAGAGGGTAGCCATTGATGATCACCATGTTGGATGTTTCCATGCGCGCAGGGGTGTCCAAAGCCACGGTTTCCCGCGTTTTAAATGGCACCGGCCAGGTGAAGAAGAGCACGCGTGATGCGGTGTTCAAGGCAATGGATGAGCTGGGCTACCGGCCAAACTTTCTTGCTCAATCGCTGGCCAATAAAAGCTCCAACAGCATTGGGCTGGTGGTCTCCAATTTCGACGGCCCCTACTTTGGCCGCTTGTTGCGCCAGGCCGCCAAACTGATCGAAGCCAGCGGCAAGCATCTGATCGTCACCGACGGCCACGACACGCCAGAAGATGAATTACAGGCGGTACGGCTGCTGGCGGATCGCCGCTGCGACGCCATTATTCTGTATACCCGCTTTATGAGCGAAAACGCGCTGATGGAACTGCTGGCAACCCTGCCGGTTCCGGTGATGGTGATTAACCGCGATCTGCCCCAAGCCCGTGAGCGCTGCGTGTTCTTCGAACAGCAACAGGCCGCCTTCAACGTGGTGGATTATCTGATCCGTCAAGGGCACCGTGAGATCGCCTGCATCACCGGGCCGATCGATACACCCACCGCCCAATCACGCCTGGCGGGTTATCGTCAGGCATTGGAACATCACCAGGTTGCGTTCAATGATGCCTTGATCACCAACGGTGATAGCAGCGTACCTGGCGGATACCTCAGTTGTAAGGCCCTGCTAGCTAGCGGCAACTCGTTCAGCGCGCTGTTTGCCAGCAATGATGATATGGCCATCGGCGCGATGAAGGCCCTGTATCAGGCTGGCAAACGCCTGCCTGAGGACGTTTCGCTGTTTGGTTTCGACGATGAGCCCAGCGCCGCCTATCTGCAACCGGCGTTGTCCACCGTCTACCTGCCGATCGACGCGATGATCGAGGCGGCAATCGCCCAAGCCCTGCGTCTGATCAACGGCGAAGCGCTACAACCGCTAACGCCGTTTGTCGGTGAGTTAAAACTGCGTGAGTCCGTGGTGCCTGGCCCCTACGCGCGTTGATGTCAGCTTAAAACAGTTCCAACCCGATCAATTCTTCAATCGTCTGGCGGCGACGGATCAGCCGAGGCTCACCGTTTTCAAACAGCACTTCCGGCAGCAGCGGGCGGCTGTTGTAGTTAGAGGACATCGACGAGCCATAGGCCCCGGTGTCATGAAATACCAGATAATCCCCGATCCGCACCTGCGGCAACGGACGGGTTTCAATACCGCCCCCCGCTTGCTGGGTAAACACATCACCTGACTCACACAGCGGCCCGGCGATCACGGTGTCTTGCAGCGGTTGATTATCAGTATTGCGGCCGTCGGCAGGCAGTAGGGAGATATGGTGATAGCTGCCATACATCGCCGGACGCATCAAATCGTTGAACCCAGCGTCTACCAGGACAAAGTGGCGGCTGCCCATCTGTTTTACCGAACGTACTTCGGCCACCAGCACGCCCGCTTCCGCCATCAGGAAACGCCCCGGCTCGATTTCCAACTTCACCGGATGGCCCAGATGTGCGGCAACCCGCTCACGCGCCCGGTTCCACAGGCCATAATAGTGTTCAGTATTGATCGCCTCTTCCCCTTGCTGATAAGGGATGGAAAGGCCGCCACCGGCAGAAATCGCCGTGATATCCTGCCCCAGGGCGATCACCTGCTGCACCATGGCATCACACACGCGCTCCAGGTGCTGATAATCCACCCCGGAACCGATGTGCATATGCAGACCGATCAGTTTCAGGCCGTATTGCTGCACCTTGGCGACCGCCTGCGGCAGATCGGCATACCAGATACCGTGCTTGCTGTTTTCACCGCCGGTATTGGTTTTCTGGCTATGGCCGTGGCCAAAACCAGGGTTGATACGTAGCCACACCGGATGCCCGGCAGATACCTGGCCAAGCTGTTCCAGCATATCGATAGAACCGGCGTTGACCGGGATTTTCAATTCGCTGACGCGCGCCAGCGTGGCGTGATCCAGAACGTCGGCGGTAAACACGATATCTTCGCCACCCGGCTCAAAACCGGCTTTTAACGCACGCTCAATCTCACCCAGCGACACCGAATCCACCTTGACGCCCTGCTCACGCATCAGGCGCAGAATATGAATATTCGAGCAGGCTTTCTGGGCAAAACGGATCACGTCAAAGTGCTGCAACTGGCTGATACGCTGGCTGATAATAGCCGCATCATAGGCCCAGACCGGGCAACCAAAGCGTTGGGGCAGCGCCAGCAGATTGGCGGCGTTCAGGGCAGTAGTGGTGTCGTTCAAGGCGCGTGGCATGGGTCGGTTTCCATAATCAAATTTTCCACCATCATGCCGCAGCGGCTTCGGTGTGAAAAATATCTATTTCGCCATAGTCTATTCATTTATGATATGGCTTTCCCTCTGCGTGGAGTTTCGCCATGTACGCCATTACCCTGCGCCAGATTGAGATTTTCCACGCGGTGATGACCACCGGTAATCTGACCGAAGCGGCGGCGCTGCTGCAAACTTCACAGCCGACCGTCAGCCGCGAGTTGGCCCGCTTCGAGAAGCTGATCCAACTGCAACTGTTTGACCGCGTGCGTGGCCGCCTTTACCCCACAGTGCAAGGCTTGCGGCTGTTTGAAGAAGTGCAGCGCTCTTATTACGGCCTGGATCGCATCAAGAATGCCGCCGCCGGTATCCGGCAATTCCAGCAGGCGCAGCTTTCCATTGCCTGTCTGCCGGTGTTTTCCCAATCACTGCTGCCTGCCGTGTGCAAACCTTTTGTCGATCGTTATCCAGAAGTGAGCTTCAGCGTGATCCCGCAGGAGTCGCCGTTGTTGGAAGAGTGGCTTTCGGCGCAGCGCCACGATCTGGGCCTGACGGAGAATACCCTGACACCCGCTGGCACCGAGCGCATGACCCTGATGACGATGAATGAGGTGTGTGTGTTGCCTGCGGGGCATCCAATGCTTGCGAAAAGCACGCTGACGCCGCAGGACTTCAAGGCAGAAAACTTTATCAGCCTGTCAAGCACCGACAGCTATCGGCAACTGCTGGATACGCTGTTCCATGAACAGGGTATCGAGCGCCGGATGGTGATGGAGACCCACAGCGCTTCCTCGGTCTGTGCGATGGTCAAGGCCGGAGTGGGCATCTCGATCGTTAACCCGCTGACCGCGTTGGATTACGCCAATAATGGCGTCCATGTACGACCTTTCAGCGTCGAGGTGCCATTTACCGTGAGCCTGATCCGCCCGCTGCACCGCCCTTCTTCCGCGCTGGTCACCGCCTTTGTGCAGCACTTGCAACAGCAGGCGCAACAGTTGCCCGCCCGCCTGGCTTCGGTGATCCAACGCTAGCGCAGAGTGGCGCGCCAGCCAGGATCGGTGGCAAACCATTCCACCAGGAAGTCCAGCATGGTACGCAACGTGGCGGGCATTTGGCGGCGCGAGGTGTAGATACCGTAGATCCCCATCGTCTGTGACAGATACCCCGGTAACAGTTCCACCAACTCCCCCTTTGCCAACAGTGGCGCAGCGGAATAATAAGGCTGCATGGAGATCCCCGCACCTTGCAGCGTTCCAGCCAATAGCACCACCGACTCATTGGCGCTGAGGTTGCCACTGACCGCCACCGCCGACTTCACGCCTTGCTCATCAAAGTGCCACAGGCTTTTACCAAAGTAGGAATAGGTGAGGCAGTTGTGCAGAGCTAAATCTTGCGGGTGACGCGGGGTACCATGAGCGGCCAGATAGGCTGGAGAGGCACAGATCACCGAAGCGCAGTTGGAAAGCGGCCGGGCAATCAGATTGGGATCCAGTTCATTGGTGATGCGTAGTGCCAGATCGATCCGCTCCTCCACCAGATTGACCGCTCGGTTATTCATTTGCAGATCCACCGCCACCTGAGGATGACGCTTCAGGTACTGCGCCACCGCCCCCACCAGCGCCGTTTGGCCAAGCGATTGCGAACAGGTGATTCGTAGCAGGCCACGTAAATCGTCACTTTGCGCGTTTTCCACCAGATCGATATCTTTCGCTACCGCCAGCATTTGGCGGCAGCGCTCCAGGGTACGTTCCCCGGCATCGGTCAGGCTGAGCCTACGCGTAGTACGGTGCAACAACCGCGCCCCAGCCCACTGTTCCATCTGCGCCAGATAGCGCGTCACCATAGCTCGCGACATCGCCAGGGTATCCGCTGCCGCAATCATGCTGCCGCGTTCGACGATAGTGACATAAACCTCTGCGGCGGTAATGCGATCCATGATTCGCTCGATTTACGCAATGAATAATTGCTTATTATCCGGTTTTTCTCCCGTTCTATGCAACCTATCATCTGATCAACGATAACAAACACCCAAAAGGCACCTGCACATGTTTAAGAAATCATTACTGACCCTGGCCGTAACCGGCTTAGTTTCATTCAGCACCTTCGCCAATGCGGCTAATACGTTGACCCTGGAAGTGTACAACCCTGGCGAAAAGAGCGTATTCCCGGTCTCTTCCGAGATTGTCAGCGGCCCACACGAAGTGGCGCTGATCGATGCCCAATTCCAGCGTAACGACGCGCAGGAGCTGGTGAAAAAGATCAAGGCCACCGGTAAGAAGCTGACCACGGTGTATATCAGCCATTCGGATCCGGATTTCTATTTCGGCCTGGATGTGATCAAAGCCGCCTTCCCAGAGGCAAATATCATTGCTTCACCGGAAACGATCAAAGCGATCAATGCGACCCAGGCAGGTAAACTCGCCTACTGGGGGCCGATCCTGAAGGAGAATGCGCCGCAGACCGTGATCGTGCCGCAGCCGTTGCAAGGCAGCAGCTTTAGCATTGATGGCCAGCAGGTCGAAGTGAAAGGCCTCAATGGGCCAACGCCAGATCGCACCTTTGTGTGGATCCCATCGTTGAAAGCCGTGGTGGGTGGCGTGCCGGTAGCCGGTGACAATATTCATCCGTGGATTGCGGATAATCAGACTGTCGAGTCACGTGCTCATTGGCAGCAAACGCTGGAAAGCATCAAGGCGCTGAAACCGCAGGTAGTGGTTCCGGGGCATTTCCTGCCAGGAGCAGCACAAACGCTGGAGTCGGTGACCTTTACCCACAATTACCTCACCCGGCTTGAAAGCGAGTTGCTCAAAACCAAGAACTCCGCTGAATTGATCGCGGCCATGCAGCAGCACTATCCAAAACTGCAAGATGGTTCTAGCCTGGAACTGAGCGCCAAGGTACTGAAAGGCGAAATGAAGTGGCCGCAATAGCGCGCCCGGAGAACCGATCCATGACCACTTTGCATTATATTTTCGATCCGCTGTGCGGCTGGTGCTACGGCGCTGCACCACTGGCCAAGGCCGCGCAGGCTATTCCAGGCCTGACCGTTGCCCTGCACGCCGGTGGCATGATGACGGGCAATGCCCGCCGAACCATCAACGAGGAATGGCGCAATTACGTGATGCCGCATGATAAGCGGATTGCCGAGCTAACCGGCCAACCCTTCGGCGACGGCTACTTCAACGGGCTGCTGCGTGACACCACGGCGGTGATGGACTCTGAGCCGCCGATCGTCGCGATACTGGCCGCTGAACAACTCGCTGGACGGGGTCTGGATATGCTGCATCGAATTCAGGAAGCCCACTACCGGGAAGGGCAACGTATTGCCGATGCGCCGGTGTTGGAAACGCTGGCGAAAGAGTTGGGCCTGGATCCCGCTGCCTTTATGTCCGAGATGCGTTTGAACAGCGGCGCGCCAACGGCACAGCATATTGCCGACAGCCGCGCACTGCTCGCCAAAGTTCGTGGGCACGGCTTCCCAACCTTTGCCCTGCAGGATAATCAAGGGCGGCTATCCCAGATCCCCGTTGAGGGGTATTTGGGGAATGTCGAAGGCTGGAAGACATTCTTGAAAAGATCAATAAAGTGAAAAATCGACGGGCGTTGCATGCAGCGCCCGCATAGCAGTCCGGTTATGCACCCCGCACCAAACGGCCCTCGGCCCGGATGTTATGGCCAAAACCATGAACGGTGTCAAAACTGCTTACATATGGCGGTTTGTATGTTACAGAGCCCGTGCCCATGCTAGAAGAAAACGATATCTTCTGGACTTTTATGAACACGAGCACCACACAAAAACGGGCCGTCTGGCAGTTAATCAAACCCTTTTGGGTTTCGGAAGAAAAATGGCGCGCCTGGGCGATGCTGATCGCCATCGTGGGCCTGTCCCTGGGGCTGGTCTATATCAGCGTACTGATCAACCAGTGGAACCAGGTGTTCTACGATGCCCTGCAGAATAAAAACTACCCGGTATTCAAAACTCAGCTTTGGCGCTTTACCTATCTGGCGCTGGCTTTCATCGTGCTGGCGGTCTACAAAATCTACCTGACCCAGGGGCTACAGATGCGCTGGCGGCGCTGGATGACGGAAAAGTTTATGGGCAAGTGGCTGGCGCACCAGGCCTATTACCATACCGAACAACAGCAGATTATCGATAACCCCGATCAGCGTATCTCTGACGATCTCAACGTCCTGACCCAGTACACCTTATCTTTGTCGCTCGGCCTACTCTCCAGTTTGGTGACTCTCTGTTCGTTTATTACCATTCTCTGGCATATCAGCGGGCCGATGACCTTCGTGATCGCCCAACATACCATTACCCTGCCCGGTTATATGGTGTGGTTTGCCCTGCTATACGCGGCGCTGGGATCGTTGCTGATCTGGTGGGTCGGCAAGCCGCTGGTTATGCTCGGCTTTAATCAGGAACGCTATGAGGCGAACTTCCGTTTCGGGCTGATCCGTATCCGTGAAAATAACGATGCCATCGCGCTGTATCACGGTGAACCGCGAGAGAAACAGCAGCTAAGTAACCGCTTTGAGTCCATCCGCAGCAACTGGTGGTCGATCATGCGCATCACCCGGCGGCTGAATATCGCCAGCAACTTCTACAGCCAGTTTGCCATTGTCTTTCCGCTGCTGGTGGCGGCACCACGCTATTTCTCCGGTGCGATCCAGATGGGCGGACTGATGCAGATCTCCTCCGCGTTTGGCCAGGTGCAAGGCTCGCTGTCGTGGTTTATCGACGCGTTTTCCAATCTGGCCACCTGGAAAGCCTGCGTTAACCGTCTGGCTGGCTTTAACGCGGCGGTGGACGAAGTTCATCACCAAATCCGTGGCATCAACCTGCAACAGGAAGACCTTTCACCGCTGATGCTGCGCGATGTTGGCCTGACGCTTCCTGATGGACAGCCTCTGTTAAGCGCAACAACCATGACGCTGCAACGCGGCGAGCGCGTACTGGTCGTCGGCCCTTCTGGCTGTGGTAAATCTACGCTGCTACGTGCGATTGCCGGGATCTGGCCTTACGGTTCCGGTGAGATCGGCCTGGATAAACATCTCACCACGCTGTTCCTACCACAGCGCAGTTATATTCCGATCGGTACGCTGCGTGAAGCGCTGAGCTATCCACATCAGGATAAAGACTACAGCGATGAGCAGTTGTTGAAAGTTCTGGAAAACTGCCGGCTGAAGCACCTGCAACGCTGGCTGGATACCAGCGCCAACTGGAGCCATCGCCTTTCACCGGGCGAGCAGCAGCGGTTGGCGTTTGCCCGTGCGATCCTTACCCGCCCGGATGTGCTGTTTCTGGATGAGGCCACCAGCGCGTTGGATGATGAAACCGAGCAATTGATGTATTGCCTGCTGGTTGACGAACTGCCGGAGGTCACGCTGGTCAGCGTGGCACACCGCAACAGCGTGGCGAAATATCATCAGACCTGCTGGCGTTTCAGCCGTGATGAAAATGGCCCGGCCCAGATGGCGCTTAGCCCGTTGCCAATACCGAGTTAGCCTCATTAACTCCTCTCACTCCAACCCTTTGGAAGGGTTGGAGTGAGAGGGCACCTGATTAAATCCCATCAGCCTCGGCGTTGGCGCATTTCACCTTACGCCTTTCATGCCACAGGCTGGTCAAGCCGCGTTTGCCGCAGGCCAGCGCCATGTCGCGAAACTCGGTCAGGCTCAGCCCTTCGCGCTCCAGCATCATTTCGGCAGCCAACTGCATATTCACCCCGGTTAACACCTCACAGTTGCCATGCGCATCGGCCAACTCGCAGGCACTACGGAAAGGCGATCCCCCCAGCATATCGGTAAGGAATACCACGCCGTCCGGCTGCGCCACCGCTTGCAGCGCGGCACCCAACGCCACTTTCAGCTCCGCCGTGCCCATATGGACAGGGAAGTCCACCGCGATACAGGCAGGCTGTTCCCCTACCACCTGCTCTACCGCCTGTAGCAGGCCACTGGCGAAACCGCCGTGGCCGGTAATGACAATTCCTGGCATGTTCTCTTCCTCACAGCAAACCGATAAATTTACCCACTACGCCAATCACCACCGTCACACCGATCAGTTTCACCGGTGAGAAACCGCGCTTCATCAGGAAGAACACCAGCAACGTGAAACACAGCGGCAACAGGTTGGGCATCAACTTATCGAGCACGTCCGTTTGCAGCGCCACGGTGGCTTTACCGGCATGCATGATCAACGGCGTAGAAAGATGTACATAAGAGGCCACCAGCGCACCGATGACCGTCATGCCCACGATCGACGCCGCATGGGATATTCGTTTGGTATGGGTTTTCAACAGCGTCAGCGCACTGGTGCCCGCCTGATAACCGTAGTGCGCCAGCCCAAAGCGCAGCCCGAAGTGGAACACGTTGAACAACAGCAGGAACACTATCGGCCCAAACAGGCTGCCTTCCAGCGCCAGAGATGCCCCGATGCCCGCACAAATCGGCAACAGCGTCAGCCAGAACAGCGCATCACCAATGCCTCCCAACGGCCCCATCAGCGCCACCTTCACCGCTCGAATGGTGGAGACTTTCTCCTTGTTTTGCTCCATCGCCAGTACCAACCCCGAGAGGAAGGTAACGTCGAAGGGATGCACGTTGATAAACTCCATATGCATCTTCATCGAATTCGCCAGATCCTGAGGATTGCGGTGGATCTTGCGCAAACCGGGGATCAGGGTGTACAGCCAACCACCGGCCTGCATACGCTCGTAGTTGAACGATGCCTGCAGCAACAGCGAGCGCCAGGCCATGCGGTTGATATCGCTGCGCGTCAGCGCTTCTGCCGGTCGGCTATCAACGTAGTCGTCCTGCTCTACCTGGCTGGTGGCTAATGCCTGTTCCAGGCGTTTTGCTGCCTTTTGCGCCAGCAGATCGTCAGAGTCATCAAATGCCATCTTCAGCGTCCTCCGGTTGAACAGGCTTTCTGGTCACATCCGCATCGGCCCGTTGACTGTTAAAGAAATCGATCAGCGCGATCGCCAATGCCCCCAGCGCCACCGCCAGGATTGGCAGCTTAAGGAAAGTCACCGAAATAAAGCCGAGGATGAAATACGCCACGTAGGTTTTCTTCATCATCACTTTCATCAGCAGTGAGAAGCCGATCGCCGGCATCATGCCGCCCGCTACCGCCAGCCCATCCAGCAGCCAGGTCGGCGCTTTCTGCACCATGGCGCTGGCCGCATCGGCACCGAAGTAGATCGGCAAAAACGCCACCACAAAGTAGAAAACAAACAGAATGCTGATGCCAAGGTAGTTCACCCGCTCAACGCCGCGCCAGTTCAGTTCCTGTACCATGCGATCGCAGCGGTGCATCATGGGTGAAAACGCGGTGAACAGCAGCGTGATGCAGCCCTGTACCGCAATGGCGAACGGCACCGCCACGCCAATGGCCACTTTGGGATCGGCCTTGGTGAGGATGGCAAACGCCGTGCCGACCACCCCGCCGATCACCACGTTAGGCGGCTGTGCACCGGCCAGTGGCACCATGCCCATCCACACTAGTTCCAGCGTCCCACCCACCAGTAAGCCGGTGGTGACATCCCCCAGGATCAGGCCAACCAGCGGCCCCATCACTACCGGGCGGTGGAAGTGGGTCAGGCCGTCGAACAGGTCGACCCCGGCCAACCCCGCCAGCAATGCAATCAATAACGCGTCAGTTAACATGCTTCCCCCTGCGCTCAAGCGAGCAGTTTGCCTATCGCTTCACCGGCTTCATCCGGCACCCGGCGCACCTCACAGGCTACGCCCAACGCCGCCAGCTCACGAAAGGCGGCAATGTCATCGTCATCCACCGAGACCGTCTTGTGGATTTGCCGTTTCCCTGCGGCGAAGTGCATATTGCCGACGTTGACAAAAGTGATGGGCACCCCGCCCTGCACCAACGTCAATACGTCCTGCGGCGTTTTACATACCAGAAAGATCTTTTGCCGATCCGCCGCCTTATGGATCACGTCGATGGTTTTTTGCAGGGTGAAGTACCGAGTCTGCACGCCTTCAGCCACCACCATGTCCATCAGGTTTTGCTGTACCGGATCGGCGGCGGCGGCATCGTTGGCCACCACCACCAGGTTGGCGCCCAGCGTGTTGGTCCAGGTCACCCCGACCTGACCATGCACCAGGCGGTTATCGATACGGGTCATCAGAATATTGGGCATATCAGCGCACCTCCGGGTAACAGGCTGAGTGGTAGTCGTCGAGCACCTGGGTAATTTTGTGGATTACCCAATCTTGCGGATCCTGGCTCAGCTCACCGGCATTCAAGGCCCGTGCCTGATCGGGTAAATACTGGCTGAGTAAGGCCAGCGGGATTGGGTTGCTCCTTAGATTGTCCATCAGTGCATCCACGGCCTGCTGGACCTGTGGCTGTGGCCAGTAATAGCGCACGCGATCGCTCAGGCTGTAGTGCCGGTCCAGATACTGTTGATGCGGGCTGCCGTGATAATAGCGGCTCCACTGCTGCGGCTGTTCACGCATCACCTGCTCAAGCGTGGCGCACAACTGGGCTGAACGATGCTCCCCCAACCATTCACGTTCGATCCGATCGAGGGCAAACAGCGCCTCACGCAGCGCGAAGGTGAGCGCCGGGCCAACTTTCAGAATGGCGAAATGGTCACGCACCAGCTGCGAATAAGCCTTCGGTGCCTGGTAATCGGTCGAATGGGCCTCATACAGCAGCCCTGGTTGGCGTTCGATAAAGCGGCTTAACGCCTGTGCCGCCTGCGGTTGGTAATGTTCAACGCTGTGATGGTCGAACTCAACGCCGGGTTGCACTACCAAGGCAATCACTCGTGACCAGGCGCTGCTCAGTTCTGCCTGCTGCCAGGCATGGCGGTGCGCCTCTAGCGTGACGGAGACAGCCTGTGGCGTAGTCACCTGAATACCTTGCAGCGTTTCCTGCGCACCGCCCGGCACCGGTACTTCGGTTCCGATCACATA
>NZ_JBKJYW010000282.1:0-5064 GCF_046715635.1 Serratia sp. (in: enterobacteria) | reverse complement strand
GCCAGCAGGAAGCTGCTAGGGAAGGCAATTCGTTCAGGGTAGAGAGCAGCAAAGGTCTTGGGTAACACTTCGGCGAACAGCAGCACGACAAAGGTCAGCACCCCGGTGGCGATCGCAACGCCAATATCGCCATACAGGCGCATCCCGACGATAGTTCCCAGCGCGGAGGCCAGGATATTGACCAGGTTGTTGCCAATCAGCACCAGGCCAATCAGGCGATCAGGCTTTTGCAGCAGCTTCTCTACCCGGCGTGCGGCACGGTTGCCCTGCTTGGACAGGTGACGCAGACGATAGCGGTTGAGCGTCATCATGCCGGTTTCGGATGCTGAAAAATAAGCGGAGACCGCGACCATAATCACCAAAATGAAAATGAGGGTCTCTGTCGAAACGTGCTCCAACGCGGTATTCCTTATGTAGGGGAGATGAGTGCCCAGGCCTTACTTAGCGCACCATCATCAGTTCCTGGAGCAGGCGGCTACCGAAGTAGGCCATGGTAAGCAGAAAAGAGCCGGCAAAGCTGAACCAGACCACGCGCCGGCCACGCCAGCCTTCGTGATAATGGCCCCACAGCAGCACGATATAGACAAACCACGCCATGATCGACAGCACGGCCTTATGCACGTTCTCTTTGCTAAACAGGTTGTCCATATACAGCAGGCCGGTACACAGCGTCAGCGTCAGCAGCACTACACCGATTTGGGTGATATGAAACATCTTACGCTCAATACTCATCAGCGGCGGCATATCGGCACTGAAACTGAGTTTTTTATGTTTCAACAGGTAATCAAGCCAGGCGAGTTGCAGGGCGTACAGCGTGGCGATAATCAGGGTGGCGTAAGAGAACAACGCCAGGCCGATATGCACCATCAGCTCCGGGCTGGCTTCCAGATGGGTGATAAACTCCCCAGGCAGGAAGCTGGCAAACGCCAGATTGATCATCGCAAAGCTGTAGACGATCGGCAGCAGGAACCAACCGCGATCGCGAGAGGCGACGTAGGTCATCACCGAACAGATAATCAGGCCAACGATGGAGCCGATGTTCAGCAGGCTGAGATTTTGCCCGGCACTGACGTCAAAAATACGCTGCTGGAGGGCAATGGCATGGCAGACCAGCGCCACCACGGCCGAGACCAGCGCCAGCCGACGGTATGCGCTATTCTTCCGCAATAAACTGGGAATGATCAGTCCAAGGCTGAGCAGGTAGGCCATCAAAGCCACAAGAGAGAATACTGGCATAGCGTTATTTAGCATCGGCATGGTTAATTGGAATGCCAGTATAACGTTGAGCGGCCCCTACTCCAACCAATCTCCAACGCTGAAGCAGAGATCGTTGTAGCAACGTGTTATAATCGCCGCAATTGTGTCGCCACTGCGGCCTGACTCTTACGTTGAGCATGAGACGATGTTTGAAAATTTAACCGATCGATTGTCGCGCACCCTGCGCAATATCAGCGGCCGCGGGCGGCTGACCGAAGAGAACATTAAAGAAACCCTGCGTGAAGTGCGTATGGCATTGCTGGAAGCGGACGTTGCGCTGCCGGTAGTGCGTGACTTCATCAACCGTGTGAAAGAGAGCGCGGTTGGGCATGAAGTTAACAAAAGCCTGACGCCGGGCCAGGAATTCGTCAAAATCGTCAAAGGCGAGCTGATTGCCGCGATGGGCGAAGTGAACACCGAGCTGAACCTGGCGGCGCAGCCACCCGCGGTGGTGCTGATGGCAGGCCTGCAAGGTGCGGGTAAAACCACCAGCGTGGCCAAGCTCGGCAAATTCCTGAAAGAAAAGCACAAGAAAAAAGTCTTGGTGGTTTCTGCCGACGTGTATCGCCCTGCGGCGATCCGGCAGTTGGAAACCCTGGCGGAAGGCGTCGGCATCGACTTCTTCCCGTCAGACGTTAAAGATAAACCGATCGACATCGTTAACCGTGCGTTGCAACAGGCCAAGCTGAAGTTCTACGACGTGCTGATCGTCGATACCGCGGGCCGCTTGCACGTAGATGAAGCGATGATGGACGAAATCAAACAGGTACATGCGGCGATCAAGCCAGTGGAAACCCTGTTTGTGGTCGATGCCATGACTGGCCAGGATGCGGCCAACACCGCCAAAGCCTTTAACGAAGCGCTGCCGCTGACCGGCGTAGTGCTGACCAAGGTCGATGGTGATGCGCGCGGCGGTGCGGCGTTGTCTATTCGCCACATTACCGGCAAGCCGATCAAATTCCTCGGCGTGGGTGAGAAAACCGACGCATTGGAGCCATTCCATCCGGATCGCGTTGCCTCGCGTATTCTTGGCATGGGCGACGTGCTGTCGCTGATCGAGGATATCGAAAGCAAGGTTGACCGCGCACAGGCGGAAAAACTGGCTAACAAGCTGAAGAAGGGCGACGGTTTCGACCTGACCGACTTCCTCGACCAGCTTAAGCAAATGCGTAATATGGGCGGTATGGCCAGCATGCTGAGTAAACTGCCGGGTGCAGGCCAACTGCCAGATAACGTAAAATCGCAGATGGATGACAAAGTGCTGGTACGCATGGAGGCGATCATTAACTCAATGACGTTGAAAGAGCGTGCCAAGCCGGAAATTATCAAGGGTTCACGCAAGCGTCGTATTGCGATGGGCTCCGGCATGCAGGTGCAGGATGTTAATCGGTTGTTAAAACAATTCGACGATATGCAACGCATGATGAAGAAGATGAAAAAAGGCGGAATGGCGAAGATGATGCGTGGCATGAAAGGTATGATGCCGCCGGGCTTCCCTGGCCGTTAAAACCACGCCGCAGCAAGGCTGTGGCGGGTTTGCCGATTTACCGATCACGGTAAAACCTGTCCGAGAGCGTGATGGTGCAAAAACGAATTACTGGCAATCTACGCTTTAGATTGCTTTTTGCGCCAAAATGAGTAAAATTTTCGGGCTTTTTATATTGCAACCGGGCCCCGTCCCTCAATGGGGCCCGGCTGTTTTATTAACTAAAGAGGATGTTATGGTAACAATTCGTTTGGCTCGTGGCGGCGCTAAAAAGCGTCCGTTCTATCAAGTAGTAGTAACAGACAGCCGCAATGCTCGTGATGGTCGTTTCATCGAGCGTGTAGGTTTCTTCAACCCAATCGCATCTGGTCAGGCTGAAGCACTGCGCCTGGACCTGGATCGCATTGAGCACTGGGTTGGTCTGGGTGCTACCGTTTCTGATCGCGTTCACGCGCTGATCAAAGACGCTAAGAAAGCAGCTTAATCTGTCGCGGTGGTGGCAATGAGCAAGCAACTCAAACCGGTAGCACCTAAGCAGCCGATTGTACTCGGTAAGATGGGGTCTACTTACGGCATTCGTGGTTGGCTCAGAGTGTTTTCATCCACCGAGAACGCCGAAAGCATATTTGACTATCAGCCCTGGTTAATCCAGCGCTCTGGTCAGTGGCAGTTTGTCGAGTTGGAAGACTGGAAACGCCACAGTCAGGATCTGATCATCAAGGTCAAAGGCATTGACGATCGGGATGCGGCGAATTTACTGACCAATTGCGAAATTGTGGTAGATTCCGAGCAGTTGCCTCCGCTGGAAGGCGATGATTACTACTGGAAAGACCTTATGGGTTGCCAGGTAGTCACCACTTCCGGATACGAACTGGGTAAAGTCATCGATATGATGGAAACCGGTTCTAACGACGTCATGGTCGTGCGGGCAAACCTGAAAGATGCATTCGGTATGAAGGAGCGGTTGGTCCCGTTTCTTCATGGGCAGGTTATCAAGAAAGTCGATCTCGCCGCCAAGATTATCGAGGCTGAGTGGGATCCTGGTTTTTGACCTCCGGATTTAATGGTCGAAGCAAGTGGAATAACAACATGGGGATTGGCTGGTGTTCATTGGTATCGTAAGCCTGTTTCCTGAGATGTTTCGCGCAATCACCGATTACGGGGTAACTAGCCGGGCAGTAAAAAATGGCCTGCTGAGCGTGCAGTGTTGGAGTCCGCGTGACTTCACCTACGACCGGCATCGTACCGTGGACGATCGCCCTTATGGCGGCGGCCCGGGAATGCTGATGATGGTGCAACCCTTGCGGGAAGCTATTCATGCAGCAAAAGCAGCGGCAGGCGAGGGAGCAAAGGTGATTTATCTGTCACCTCAGGGGCGCAAGCTGGATCAAGCCGGTGTGCGCGAACTGGCGGCTAACCAGAAGATGATCCTGGTGTGTGGCCGCTACGAAGGGATAGACGAGCGCGTGATCCAAACCGAAATTGACGAAGAATGGTCAATCGGCGATTACGTTCTCAGCGGCGGTGAACTACCGGCAATGACCCTGATCGATTCGGTCGCCCGCTTTATACCGGGTGTTCTGGGCCATCAGGCTTCGGCAGAAGAAGATTCTTTCGCTGAGGGATTGCTGGACTGCCCGCACTATACCCGCCCGGAGGTGTTAGAAGGGATGGAGGTGCCGCCAGTTCTGCTGTCGGGCAACCATGCCGAGATACGTCGCTGGCGCTTAAAGCAGTCGCTGGGCCGTACCTGGCTTAGAAGACCTGAACTTCTAGAAAGCCTAGCTCTGACTGACGAGCAAGAGGTGTTACTGGCCGAGTTCCAACGGGAACATCGAGCTAAGTAGCAGGACTATGAAGGGAACGTCTGAGCATTGTCTCGACGAGACCGATATATCAGTTTACCTAGGGTAAGAGACATATTATGAGCAACATTATTAAGCAAATTGAACAAGAGCAGATGAAGCAAGACGTACCTGCATTCCGTCCAGGTGATTCCCTGGAAGTGAAGGTATGGGTCGTTGAAGGTAGCAAAAAACGTCTGCAGGCATTCGAGGGCGTGGTTATCGCTATTCGTAACCGCGGTCTGCACTCTGCATTCACTGTTCGTAAGATTTCCAACGGCGAAGGTGTTGAGCGTGTATTCCAGACTCACTCCCCAGTAATCGACAGCATTACTGTTAAACGTCGTGGTGCCGTTCGTAAAGCCAAACTGTACTACCTGCGTGAGCGTACCGGTAAGTCTGCTCGTATCAAAGAGCGTCTGAACCGCGTTAACTAACGCTGCATCCAAAAGTTAATAGTGATAAGGGGATTACCGT
>NZ_JBKJYW010000281.1:0-9440 GCF_046715635.1 Serratia sp. (in: enterobacteria) | reverse complement strand
CTAAGCGCAGCGGTATCAAAGGTGGCGAACGGATGGAACGGGTTGCGCTTCAGGCTGGCACGTTCGGCGGCAGCCATCAGGAAACTGTGATCAAAATTGGCATTATGCGCCACGATGATCGCCCGGTTACACCCCTGATCTTTAAGGCCTTTACGTACGGCTTTGAAAATCGCATGCAGCGCATCATACTCACTCACTGCACCACGCAGTGGGTTATGTGGATCGATACCGTTGAAGGCCAGCGCTTCCGGTTGCAGGTTCGCCCCTTCAAACGGCTCAACATGAAAATGTAGCGTTTCATCTTGCTGTAACCAACCATTCTCATCCATTTTCAGCGTGACGGCGGCAATCTCTAGCAGCGCATCGGTCTGAGCGTGAAACCCGGCGGTTTCCACATCAATAACAACGGGATAAAACCCACGGAAACGGCCACTCAGGGCGTTAAGATCACTTTTTTCGGCCATCAGTTTCTTATCTTTAGCGAATTCAGCGCGCATTATGACAAATTTCTTGTCTTGGTGCAGCGGAGATAGAAAGCAGGGCGCAGGATGCGCCCTGGAGCAACCTCAGTTACCGAGGCCGTGACCTGCGTGCTTATTCTCGATCAGTTCGATTTTGTAACCGTCCGGATCTTCGACAAAGGCAATCACGGTGGTGCCGCCCTTGACTGGACCGGCTTCGCGGGTAACTTTGCCACCGGCCTGACGGATGTTGTCGCAGGTGGCAGCCACATCATCGACTCCCAGCGCCAGATGACCAAAGGCGGAGCCCATGTCGTAGCTGTCAACGCCCCAGTTATAGGTCAGCTCGATCACTGAGCCTTCGCTTTCATCGCTATAGCCCACGAAGGCCAACGAGTATTTGTACTCGGTATTTTCGCTGGTACGCAGTAAGCGCATGCCTAATACCTTGGTATAGAAGTCGATGGAGCGTTGCAGATCGCCGACACGGAGCATGGTATGGAGTAAGCGCATAATTTCCTCTGATTGGATATGCCGCGGCTGACGGCAGGTGACTTGAACAGCGTCAGACAGTATAGCCTTGTCGCATAAGGCATTTCAACGCGTGCGGTAGGTGGTGTAGTAGGTTACGGTGTCACAATGTTGATTGAGTAGGGGCGCTGCATGCTGCGCCCACCGACACACACTGTCATTATGATGAAGAATTTAGCGAAAACGCTATGGCATCTAAGATTGAAAAACTATAAGAAGGATCTTGCTTAGCTAATACACTAGTTATCTTATTTTTGCAGAGCTATTTACACCATGAAATTAAAATTGATAATGTTATTTGTTGCAACTTGTATTGTCGCCATTTACAGTGCATTAGAATATTAATGACTTTTATAAGGATGTATTTATGACATGGGTTTACCATCAGTATTCAGGCGAGTTATATCATGATGGAGTTCTTATTGCGCGTGGTTATAGCGGTAAGGGATTAAACAAGAATAATCCTTTATCTGAGTCGATGCGCGGGCAGGGGCCAATTCCTCGTGGGAGATATACCATCGGTGGTCATACCAATTCTAAAGGCCCAATGACAATAATTCTGGAACCTTCTGGCGGTAATCATATGTATGGTAGAGATGCCTTTAGAATTCACGGTGATAGTATTAGCGATCCGGGTAATGCCTCAGAGGGGTGTATCATTGTTGGTCCCTCCGCCCGAAGGGAAATCAAAAGTTCAATCGATAGGGAGTTGGTGGTAGAGTGATGAAAAATATACTTATTATTACACTTCTGGCTATGCCGAGCATTGGTTATGCATCATCAAGGGCGTTGGATTATTGCGCAGCGGTTGAATCTTGGGCAGCGCAGAAGACCATTGATAGCTTTGTTAACAAAAACCAAGAACTCGATCCGCAACGTGCCACATCATCTTTGTTGGTGAGAACTGCGCTTAAAGATAAAAGAGTTCCGGTTATGCTAGGAGATTGGGGCCAGCTATACACACAGACTATTAAAATCACCATACCTTTCGTTGGCAATAAGAAACCACCAATGACGGTAATCGCTTCAGCGATAATATCGGCTGAAGAGTGTTCACTGAGTGAGCCTTCATTTATCGAGATATCAAACCAGTAAGTCGATATATTTTAGTCTTGAGTAGTATTAATTACTGAAAAGCGTAAATAAAAAACGTACATGTCAGATCTGGCAACGATAATTGTCACCAAGAAAAAGCCGGTTAGAGTTTTTACTAACCGGCTGTAAATTTCAATTTCAATTCACTTACAGAGTTGGGTAATCGGTATACCCCTCGGCACCGCCGCCGTAGAAGAAATCGGTACGCTGCTCGTTGAGTGGAGCTTGTTGTTTAAAGCGCTCCACCAGATCTGGGTTGGCGATATAGCTGCGGCCAAAGGCGACGGCATCAATAAAGCCTTGGGCGATCAGCTCTTCCGCTTTCTCCGCCGTATAAGCACCCGCACCAATAATCACCCCTTGGAAGTGCGCTCTTACTGCATCGCGGAACGCGGTGGAGTAAGGCTTGCCACCGGCCCAATCCGGCTCGGAAATATGCAGGTAGGCGATACCGCGCTTGTTCAACTCTTCGATCAGATATAGCGCAGCTTCTTCCTGATCTTCACCGTTGTCCAGGCCATTGAACGGACCCAGCGGTGAGATACGGATGCCAACGCGATCGGCACCGATTTCAGCAATGCTGGCATCGACCACTTCCAGCGTCAGGCGGGTACGGTTTTCAATGCTGCCACCGTATTGGTCGGTACGTTGGTTGGAGGCCGGAGACATAAACTGGTGCAGCAGGTAACCGTGCGCGGCGTGCAGTTCAATATAGTCAAAACCGGCCTCTCGTGAGTTGGCCGCTGCCTGACGGAAATCGTTGACGATCCCCGGGATTTCGTTGGTTTCCAACGCGCGTGGGGTAGAGGTTGGTACACGCACCCAGGCGCCGGTTTCATCACGCACCGTGGTGCGGGTTTCGGCATTGATTGCTGAAGGCGCGACCGGAGCCTGCTGGTCTGGCTGCAAGCTGGAGTGGGAGATGCGGCCTACGTGCCACAGTTGCACAGCGATATGACCCTGTTTGTCATGTACCGCCTGGGTGATTTTTTTCCACGCGGCGATTTGTTCTGGGGTATGTAGACCGGGAGCTCCGGCATAACCTTTCGCCTGGAAAGAAATCTGGGTGGCCTCGGTGATCAGCAGGCCTGCGCTGGCGCGCTGTGCATAATACTCCGCCATTAACGGCGTTGGGATGTCACCAGGCTCGATGCTGCGCAGACGAGTCAGCGGGGCCATGAACACACGGTTGGGTAAGGTGGTGTGGCCAACTTTGAGTGGAGAGAACAGTTTTTCAATCTTCATAGTGCATCCTATAGTATTAGACCAGTCGACTAGTGATGATTAACAGTATCGCTAACCTGGCTTTCGGGTAAAAAAAGGGGGGTTATGGTTGCGCTGGGCGCAACAGTAATTCGATACTTTCCAGCGCACAGGTCAGTGGGGCGACCGAGTGGCGGATTTTAGCCCGCAACGATGCACCCAACCACAGCGAATACAGCGTTTCCGCCGTGGCCGCTGGGCTCATGGTGATAGCCAGTGAGCCTTCACGGATCCCGCGTTCTATCGCGTCTTGCAGATGACCAATCACGCGGCTGGTGCCCGCTTCCAACGCATGGCGCATAGGTTCAGAAAGATCGCTGACCTCTGCGGAAAGTTTCACCGCCAGGCAAGCGTTATGGCACTCACTGCGGCAGTGGAAACTGATAGCCTGTGCGTAATAACTTAATAACTGATTACGTGCATCGCTGCGGGTGTCGGTAAACAGCGTCTGCATTTGAGCGTCATAATGGGCAAAATAGCGTTGCAACATCGCTTCGCCGAAGGCTTCCTTCGAGCGAAAATAGTGATAGAACGACCCTTTGGGCACGCCAGCGGTAGCCAGCAACTCACTGAGGCCCATGCCGGTAAAGCCAAGGCGCAGGCTGAGGGTTTCGCCGGTAGCGAGCAGATGTTCTCGGGTATCCCCGTTGCAATTCGTCTGTTTTGTCATAATGAAAATGAGAATAATAGACCGATTGGTCTAGGTCAAGTCGCAGATAAAAAAACCGGGAAAAAATCCCGGCTGAGACGCCTAACATTTCGACCAACTTACATTTTATCGAGGTGCTGCATAAGACCTCATACCGTAGGGGCGCTGCATGCTGCGCCCGCCTAGTTGCGACAGCGCTGCAGAATATCCAGGTCGGGCTGATATTGCTGCGTCTGCACGTTTAGCATGCCTAACAGGGTGTGGAACAGATTATCCTGTGAAACCTTATCGGTCTGCGCCAAGGATTGCAGGCATTGGCGATTGATGCCGAAATTGCGTTCATAATCGGCCGACATCCACATCAGGAAAGGCACGTGGGTCTGCTGCGAAGGCGCGAACATATAAGGTGTACCATGCAGGTACATACCATTCTCCCCGAGCGACTCACCGTGATCGGAAAGATAGACCATCGCCGTATTGAATTTGCCACTGTATTGCTGCAACAGCTTGATGGTGCTGTCCAGCATGGCATCGGTGTACAGCAGCGAATTGTCGTAGGTATTCACCAGTTGCTCGTGGGTGCAGTCCTGGATCTGGTTGCTGTCACAGGTCGGTGAGAATTGACGTAATTCGGGCGTACTGCGGCGATAGTAGGCCGGGCCGTGGCTCCCCATCTGATGCAGAACGATCACACTATCCCCTTGCAGGCCGTTGATATAATCGTCCAGTTTATGCAGCAGCACATTATCCATGCAGACATCGCCGTTGCAATACTGTGAAAGTTTCAGCTTGGTCATGTCGATATGCGGGATACGATCGCAGGCACCCTTGCAACCGCCGTCATTTTCGCGCCACAACAGATTCACACTGGCATGAGCCATCACGTCCAGCAGGCCTTCCTGATGGGCGGCCAAGGTGGCGTCGTAATCGCCGCGTGGCATGTTGGAGAACATGCAGGGCACGGAGATAGCCGTTTCGGTACCGCAGGAACTGGCATTTTTGAAATAAACCACATGGTCCTGCTTCAAGCGGGGGTTGGTCTCCCTTGAGTAGCCACCTAGCGAAAAATTTTCTGCCCGGGCAGTTTCGCCGACCACCAGTATCACCAAGGTTTTCTTGGTCTGGCCGCTAATCACCGGACCTAGATGGGCATCTTCACCGATTTTGATCAGCGGCAGATTTTGGTGGAAATAACGGTGCTGAGCGTACTTGAGGGTGCCAGCCACAAAATTGCTTGGGGTGAGCATTTTCACCACGCTTTTATTGTTGCGGATCAGCGAGGCGTAATCTTGGTAGAATAACGCCGCAACCAGCAGGATCACCACCACGGAAAGCATCACGTTGGCCGCGCGCAGACCCAGCATATACCACCAGGGGCGGGTTTTATTGATGCGTACAAAGCAGATGAAAACGGCAGGCAAAATGCCTAGCAACAGCAGCCATAGCCCCATACGAGGGGTGAGCAACGCCGTCGCTTCCTGCGGGTTGGTCTCGAAGGCGTTCTGCATCATGTTGCCGTCGATCACCACGCCATAGCTGAACATAAAATAGTTGGCCGCTGCGCTGCCGAGTAGCAACAGAATAACCAGAGGTTTACGCAGAAAAGGGAGGGTCAGCACGCTGAAGATAATATTCAGGGAGCAAAAAATAACTATCGGCATGGTTGCCGCAAAAATAACGCTGTGTACGCTATCGAATGAGATATATGACCAGGCCTGGTGAATAAATAACAGGTTCTGGAAAATCGTGAAGAATAGGGCGCAAGCCAGGATAAAACCCAAGCTGTTGCATTGTAATAATTGACGTAAGCGCATTGCCAAATCTAGATCCTGCCATGATGTAATGCGCTGAAATTTACCAGACGAAACTTAAGATAACCTTAGAGGTAGTGGGCGATAGGTCAGCGGCTGCAACGATCACAGCCGCTTACGGACGATTAATAGGCGGCGGTAAACTGGGCCTTGATGAACTGCGGTTTTTCAACTTCGTCGATAATGGCGACGGCGAGGTCTTCCACCGAAATATTGGCCGGTGCATCACCCTTCATCAGTAATTGCGTGGTGCCCAACCGGAACTGGCCGGTACGCTTACCGGGTTCAAGCAATGCGGCAGGGGAAAGGTAGGTCCAATCCAACTGGGTTTCTTTTTTTAACGCATTACGCAAATCCCGTACCGCCTGGGCCCCTGGACGAATGTTTTCCGGGAACTGCGGGGTATCAACCAGCTCAATGCCCGGTGCCACTTCCAGGCTACCGGCACCGCCAACGTACAACAGGCGTTTAACACCGGATTGTTTCACCGCTGCCAGGATCTGCTGAGCACCTTTGGCGGTTTTCTCATACAGATCCGTTTCCGCCCAACCTGGATTATAGGCGCTGATCACGACGTCATGACCAGTTAACTGTTGTGCCAACCACGGGCCGTCGGCCACGTCACCCAAGGCGACGGTGAGATTGGCATTATCCGGCAGGTCTTTTTTCTGACGGGCGATGGCGGTCACTTGCAGGCCGCGGGCCAAAGCTTCATCCACTACGCGGCGGCCAACAAAACCGGTTGCTCCAATAATGACGACTTTCATAAGGTCTCTCCTGTGAAACATTGTTTAGCGGGTTGCCGTACCATTCAGTAGCGGCGCAGTAGAAATACTATAAGTCTTAACAATGCTGCTGATTAGTGCCATATTCATGCTTTCTTGATTAAGTAAAACTTCATAATCATGGACAAACTGAATCGAATGGCGGTATTTGCCACCGTGGTGGCCGAGGGATCCTTTGTTGCTGCTGCCCGTCGGCTAGAGATGACGCCCTCTGCGGTCAGCCAGCATATGCGATCGTTAGAAAAGTCGCTGGGGGTGCCGTTATTGCACCGTTCGACTCGCCGCTTGGCACTGACCGATGCGGGGGAGGCCTTTTATCCCGGCTGCGAAGCCATGTTGCAGGAAGCACAGCGCGCAGAGCAGCGGCTGGCAGAACTGCGGGATACGCTGGTGGGCGAACTGCGCATTGCCACCACCGTCGGGATCGGTAGCGGCCCCTTGGCGGAGGCTTTGGCTCCGTTGCTGCTGGCGCACCCAAAGCTGACGCTGCGCATTTTGGCAGACGACCAGGTAGTGGACATGATCGAGCAACGGGTGGATATCTCGCTGCGTGTGAATCTACAACTGGCAGATACCAACCTGATTGCACACCCATTGACTGCCTGGCCCATGGTGCTCTGTGCCGCGCCTCGTTATCTTAGCCAGCACGGCGTGCCAGAAACGCCTCAGGAACTGGTGCAACATCGCTGGATCACCGGTAGCGGTCACGGGCTACATCTCGACTTACATCACCACACGGGTGAAACATTCAAATTACGTCTGGCTTCGGGGCAGGTTGTCAGCGGTAGCATGAACGTGATCCGGGCCTTTACCCGCAATGGCCTGGGGATTTCCGGTCAACCGCTGTATGAGATTGGTGATGAACTGCGCCGGGGGGAATTAATCGCCCTGTTACCACAGTGGCGGCCAGCGCCCTATCGGTTGCATGCGCTGACTCTGGAACGGGTTCTGCCGGAGAAAACACGCCAGGCGCTGCACTATTTGCGCGATTATTTTCGCCGTCATGGGGAAAAGCCACTTGCCAATGGCACCGATGACGTCTTCAATTAGCATGACAATGCAGGAGGATGTGTGGCGCAGCAACTCGAGTTCTTTGATATCCCCAGCCCGTGCCGCGGCATTTGCCAGACCGATGAACGCGGCTATTGTCGTGGTTGCCTGCGCAGCCGCGAGGAGCGCTTTGGTTGGATGCAAATGACCGATGTCCAGAAAAAGGACGTCCTGCGCCTGTGTCGCCAGCGTTACCTGCGCTCACTACGTGCTGGCAAGCAGCCAGAAGAAATCCCGCCAGAGCAGCCTTCGCTGTTTTAAGCTTTATTTTTAATTTTCCCGATCTGCCGCACGTTAAGGCCGCTTTGGCGTTTCCTACGCCTTGGGCGCTTGTGTATGCTGACGTTAACTACTGTCATGAGGTTTAAAAATGCTGAATCGTATTAAGCTGGCACCACTTGGGCCTGAGTTCTCCCGCATGATTTGCGGCTACTGGCGTTTGATGGAGTGGGGCATGTCGCCGCAACAGTTGCTGACGTTTATCAAGCAACACGTTGAGTTGGGGGTGACCACGGCGGATCACGCGGATATTTATGGCGGCTATGACTGCGAACAGGCCTTTGGCGAAGCTATCAAGTTACAGCCCTCGGTGCGCCAGGGAATGGAACTGGTGTCGAAGTGCGGTATCGCGACCACCGCCAAGCCGGGTAACCCGATCGGGCATTACATTACCGATCGCGAGCATATCGTGCGCAGCGCAGAGCAGTCTTTATCGCACCTGCATACGGATTACCTGGATTTATTGTTGATCCATCGTCCCGATCCGTTGATGGAAGCCGATGAGGTAGCAGAAGCCTTTGTGGCGCTACATAAAACCGGCAAGGTGCGCCATTTCGGCGTTTCGAACTTTACGCCAGCCCAGTTTTCCTTATTGCAATCGCGTCTGCCGTTCTCAATGGTGACCAACCAGGTCGAGATATCCCCGATCTATCAGCCAGCGATCCTGGACGGCACTCTGGATCAATGCCAGCAGCTGCGTATCAAACCGATGGCCTGGTCTTGCCTGGGGGGCGGGCGGCTGTTCAGCGATGCTGAGTTCCAGCCGTTACGCGATGAACTGCAAACGGTGGCGCAAGAGATTGGTGCCGAAACTATTGAGCAGGTGGTGTATGCCTGGGTGATGCGTCTGCCTTCGGCACCGCTGCCAATCATCGGCTCCGGCAAGATCGAACGCGTACGTTCGGCCCTGAAGGCGCAAGAGTTGACGCTGAGTCGCCAGCAGTGGTTCCGCATTCGTAAAGCGGCTTTGGGTTACGACGTACCTTAAGTTGAGCTAGGTAAGGCTGGCAACGTGCCAGCCTGTGCCGCTACTTCACGTGCACAACGCTGAAGGTTTCGTTTTTATACGCCAAGGTGACAACTTGCACCCCTTGGCCTGGCTGCCATGAGTAGTCAGACAACCGTTTGTTAAAGAACGCATTCAGTATTAAAGGGTGGGTGAAAACGATCACCTTACCTTGGCTAAATATTCCTTTTAGTTATCAGTAAGATTGCAGCTTAGGAAATAACGGGTGCGGGTACCTTTGTGTTAATGCCACTCTCCGACGGAGGGTGGCAATATGCCAAGGAATAACGGGAGGAGGGTCACAGAATGTTATAATCGGATCGGTGGTTGCCCTGATTAATGGCTATTTGCCACTGTAGCATTATCTATTCGGTATATACTCCCTAAGGACTATAACTATCGCATGGAGATTGAGTGATGAAACGTTATTGGTGTGCGGCATTGGGTTTGATGGCCTGTGGCGTTGCGCAGGCGGCAACGGTTGATGTCGAAATGAATCTGGTGACCGGC
>NZ_JBKJYW010000280.1:0-16596 GCF_046715635.1 Serratia sp. (in: enterobacteria) | reverse complement strand
TGGCCGCCATCGCCCGTTTCTCGTTGCAAACCAGCGCCCGCAACCAGTTTTTCGGTACCGTAATTGAACGCGATCACCAGCAGGTCCAACAGCATATCAGCCTGCTGCTGGCCGACGGCCACACCCGTTTGACCGCCGCCGTCACTCAGCAAAGCGCCGATCGGCTTCAGTTGACGCCGGGCAAAGAGGTGTTGGCCCTGATTAAAGCGCCTTGGGTGAAGCTCAGTACCGATCCCGCTTCGACTGGCCTGGCCGATAACGCGTTAGCGGGTTTCGTTGCCAGTATCCAACCTGGCAGCGATCATAGCGAGGTTCTGGTAACGCTCAACGGCGGAGAAACACTGTGCGCCACCGTCAGCAATCAGGAACTGGCACAGCTGAAACTGAGCATCGGCACGGCAGTACACGCCCTATTCAACGCCGTTCGGGTGATTGTCGCGACGTTGTGTTAAACGCAACGTCACGTTGCAGTATTGCCGATTGACATCTTTTCCGCTTGCGCCTATTTCTAAAGCGAAACATTGCAGAATAGGGATTAGAAGATGTCGTCGTTGCACATTTCGCAAGGTTCATTTCGTTTAAGCGATACCCGCACGCTAGAGCTGGATCGGCTTGATATTCAGTCCGGCGATAGCTGGGCATTCGTCGGGGCTAACGGCAGCGGCAAATCCGCGCTGGCCCGGGCGCTGGCCGGTGAGCTGACGTTGCTGAAAGGCGAAAGCCACAGTGATTTTCGCCACGTAGTGCGGCTCTCTTTTGAGCAGTTGCAAAAGCTGGTCAGCGACGAATGGCAACGCAACAATACCGACCTGCTCAGCGCGGACGAAGACGACACCGGGCGCACCACAGCGGAAATCATTCAGGAAGAACTCAAAGATCCCGCGCGCTGCGCACAGTTAGCCGAGCAGTTTGGCATCACGCCCTTGCTTACGCGCCGTTTCAAATATCTCTCTACCGGTGAGACCCGCAAAACCCTGCTTTGCCGAGCTCTGATGGCCCAACCCGATTTATTGATCCTCGATGAGCCCTTCGACGGGTTGGACGTCAATTCGCGCGCTCAGCTCGCCACCCTGCTTGGTGAACTTTCACAGCAGGGTTATACCGTAGTCCTGGTGCTCAACCGGTTTGATGAAATCCCAGGCTTCATTGAGCAGGTCGGCGTGCTGGCCGATTGCACCCTCACCAGCCAGGGGCCGCGGCGACAGGTGATGGCCGAAGCGCTGGTCGCCCAGCTGGCACACAGTGAAAATCTCAACGGCTTGACGCTGCCAGAAACCGAAGATCCCACCCAGCTCATCAAGCTGCCGGACGATCGACCACTGATCGTACTGCGTGATGGCGTAGTGAGCTACAACGATCGCCCCATCCTCAACCAACTCAGTTGGCAGGTTAACCCCGGTGAACACTGGCAGATCGTCGGCCCGAACGGGGCGGGAAAATCCACCCTGCTCAGCCTGATCACCGGCGATCATCCACAAGGCTACAGCAACGATCTGACGCTGTTTGGCCGCCGACGCGGCAGCGGGGAAACCATCTGGGATATCAAACGCCATATCGGCTACGTCAGCAGCAGCCTGCATCTGGACTACCGGGTCAGTTCCAGCGTGCGTAACGTGATCCTGTCCGGCTTCTTTGATTCGATCGGCATTTATCAGGCGATTTCCGACCGTCAGCATCAGTTGACCTCGCAGTGGCTGGCGCTGCTTGGGCTTGGCGCTATGGGCGATGCCCCCTTCCATACCCTGTCCTGGGGCCAACAACGCTTGGCGCTGATCGCACGGGCGTTAGTCAAACATCCGGCGCTGCTGATCCTCGATGAACCGCTGCAAGGCTTGGATCCGCTAAACCGCCAGTTGGTACGGCGCTTCGTGGATGTGCTGATCCACCAGGGATCGACCCAGTTGCTGTTTGTTTCACACCACGCGGAAGATGCACCGCAATGCATCACCCACCGTTTCTCCTTCATCCCTGAAGGCGATAGCTACCGCTATCAGCAAGACGTGCTGGCTTAACCTACTCGGGATGAGTGCTACAGCGCTCATCCTGGGGACATATCCGGCAACACTTCCTTCACAACGCATCACATTTGGCCTTTTATCATTAAAGGGTACAGAGACGTTTTTGGAGAAGGTATGTCCGCCGCGCTGATTATTATTGACCTGATCGAAGATCTGGCTGGCCCTAAAGGGCGGGCGAATCACTGCCGCGAACAGATCGTAACGCATGATGTGATCGCGCACGTCAATGCTGCTGCGGCCTACGCGCGGGTGCGTAAAATCCCGGTAATTTGGTTGCGCACCGGTTTTGCCGACGATTACCAGGATATTCCCCGACACTCACCGCTGTTCAATCAGCTCAAACATATCGGCGCGCTGCGTTTAAGCAACGGGGGATGTCAATGGCTGGCCGGTCTGGAGGTACAAACCGAAGATCTGCGCCTGGAAAAGAAAGGGCTTAGCGCCTTTGCCGGTAACAATTTGTTAGCCTGGTTACAGCAGCACCGCTACCACCACCTGTTATTAGGCGGTATCAGCACTCCGCTAGCCATTGAGAGCACCGCCCGGCAGGCACACGATGCAGGCTTACAGGTGACGGTGCTACAAGATCTGTGCGCCGCCCCAACGGAAGAGATCCACCAGCAAAGCCTGGAGATCTTACAGAACCTTGGGGAAGTTATCCGTTCGCAGGCGTGGATGAAGGGTTAAATCACTCGCTCATACCTTATGGCACGATTAACTACTGTCCCGACCTTAATATTCACCCGGTTGTGCTACTATCCCATTTAGTGCCCATTTAACCAGACATTAACACGCCGGATTTCCGGCATTGGGCACCGTGTATCTATTAAAAGGGATAGCTATTATGTGGGGCGTACTTTCGGCTTCGTTGTTTTTTTTGCCATTTAACCGGCTGATAGCTTCGGTGGTTTTGGCAGCTGCCGCGGCAATGGGGATTTACCATCATATCCTGACGCCCGTCGGCCTGGGTTATCTGGCAGTTATCGCCATCGCCATCTGGCTTCATCAGCACTATCGCCAGCAGCACAGCATCACGCTGGTGCTGGAACTCTTTTTAGTCGCCTGCTCCATCGCCCTGTTTTATCACCTGATACCGGGCATCAATAACCAATTGATGGTCGATCAGGACAAAGTGGGCCCGATGAGCTCGCTGTATTCCATGTATTACAATTTCGATAAGGCATTGGTGCCCTTCCTGCTATTAGCCTGCCTGCCCACGCTGTTTAACGCGGGCAAACCCGACAAGCCGGTTGGCGTCAGCGCCTGGTTGCTCCTGGTGCTAGGCATCCCTGCGGTACTGCTGTTGGCGGTGGCGCTCGGTGGGCTGAAAGTTGAGTTGCATCTGCCCTCCTGGATCCTGGCCTTCATTATGGCCAACCTGTTTTTTGTTTCGATGGCCGAAGAAGCGCTGTTCCGTGGCTATTTGCAGCAGCGTCTGCGCCAGTGGCTGGGTGCCTATCCGGCACTGATTATCACCGCCCTGCTGTTCGGTGCCGCCCACTTTGCCGGTGGCATGTTGATGGTGGCATTTGCCACGCTGGCGGGGGTGATTTATGGCCTGGCCTGGATGTGGAGCGGCCGCCTGTGGGTGCCCATTCTCTTCCACTTTGGGCTAAATCTGGTCCATTTGCTGTTCTTTACCTACCCGGTTTACCAGTATCAGTAACCCTCCAGGCCGGCAGATTTCTCTGCCGGCCTGCATTGTGTAATCGCTACCACTTAACCAGCCCATCAGCCTTATCTACCTCAACAAGATTATAGCTTCAATCAATGTAAGCGATTCCATTTTTCGCGCTAGATCACCTTTTTATCACCGTGACCGTGCTATCTTCTAGCCATTATTTTCCAAAATGCACTCGGCTAAAGTCGGTCACGCAGCAGGTGAAAGCGATTACAATTAGCCCCGTCGCGAGATAAAGGAAGCGCTATGTCTGATTTTAATCCTATCGATCATCCACATCGCCGTTTTAATCCCCTCACCGGCCAATGGGTGTTGGTATCTCCACATCGGGCCAAACGTCCGTGGCAGGGCCAGCAGGAATCTCCCGCTCAGGAAATACTGCCCGCCCACGATCCCGACTGCTTCCTTTGCCCCGGCAATACGCGCGTGACCGGTGATAAAAACCCTGATTATCCGGGCACCTATGTGTTCACCAACGATTTTGCCGCCCTGATGCAAGATACCCCGCAGGCGCCGGAAAGTGACGATCCGCTGATGCGTTGCCAGAGCGCCCGTGGCACCAGCCGGGTGATCTGCTTCTCTCCCGATCACAGTAAAACGCTGCCGCAGCTGACGCTACCCGCGCTAGAACAGGTGATCGCCGCCTGGCAGGAACAGACCGCCGATCTGGGGCGCAGCTACCCCTGGGTGCAGGTGTTTGAAAATAAAGGGGCCGCGATGGGCTGTTCCAACCCTCACCCGCACGGTCAGGTATGGGCCAACAGCTTCCTGCCGAATGAAGCCGAACGAGAAGATCGCCTGCAACAAGCGTATTTCAGCCAGCATCAATCCGCCATGCTGGTGGACTATGCCCAGCGCGAGCAGGCCGACGGCAGCCGTACGGTGGTGGAAACCGAGCATTGGCTAGCGGTCGTTCCTTACTGGGCTGCATGGCCATTTGAAACGCTGCTGCTGCCAAAAGCGCCGGTGCAGCGCCTTACCGACCTTAGCGCAGCACAAAGCCGCGATCTGGCTATCGCGCTGAAGAAACTGACCAGCCGCTATGACAACCTGTTCCAATGCTCTTTCCCTTATTCCATGGGCTGGCACGGTGCACCCTTCAACCAGGCCGATAACCGCCACTGGCAGCTGCATGCCCACTTCTACCCGCCGTTACTGCGCAGCGCCACGGTGCGCAAATTTATGGTGGGTTATGAAATGCTGGCGGAAACCCAACGCGACCTGACCGCAGAACAAGCCGCTGAACGCCTGCGTGCGGTCAGTGATATCCATTACCGCGAAGCCGGAGTGAAATAATGAGTCTGAAGCAACTTACCCAAGCCCTGTTTAACGAACACTTTGGCTACGCACCCACCCTGACGATCCAGGCTCCGGGCCGAGTCAATCTGATCGGTGAGCACACCGATTATAACGACGGCTTTGTCCTGCCCTGCGCCATTGATTATCAAACCGTGATCAGCGGGGCTCCACGTAGCGATCGCCAGATCCGCGTATTGGCCGCCGATTACGAGAACCAGCAGGATCTGTTCTCGCTGGATGAGCCGATCGTCAGTCACGCCAATCTGCGCTGGGCCGATTATGTACGCGGCGTGGTGAAACACCTGCAGACCCGCGATGCCAATTTTGGCGGTGCCGATCTGGTGATCAGCGGCAACGTCCCGCAGGGGGCTGGACTTAGTTCCTCCGCCTCACTAGAAGTGGCCGTCGGGCAGGTCTTGCAAGCGCTCTATCACTTGCCGTTGGATGGCGTAGCGCTGGCGCTGAATGGCCAGGAAGCGGAAAACCAGTTTGTCGGCTGCAACTGCGGCATTATGGATCAGCTGATTTCTGCGTTGGGTAAGAAAGATCACGCCCTGCTGATCGACTGCCGCTCTTTGGAAACTCGGGCGGTGCCAATGCCAGCCGATGTCGCGGTGGTGATCATCAACTCTAACGTCAAACGCGGCCTGGTCGATAGTGAATACAACACCCGCCGGCAACAGTGCGAAGCGGCGGCTCGCTTCTTCGGCGTCAAGGCGCTGCGCGACGTCAGCCCGGATCTGTTCTTCCCGATCCTGCATGAACTGGATCCGATCGTGGCCAAACGGGCGCGCCATGTGATCACCGAAAACGATCGCACCTTGGCTGCTGCCGATGCCTTGGCCGCTGGCAACCTGAAACTGATGGGCAAACTGATGGCCGAATCGCACGCTTCAATGCGTGATGATTTTGCAATTACCGTCCCCCCTATCGATACGCTGGTCGAGATTGTGAAAGAAGTCATTGGCGATCGTGGCGGTGTGCGCATGACCGGAGGCGGTTTCGGGGGCTGCATCGTGGCCCTGATGCCACTGGATCTGGTAGAGTCGGTGCGCACGGCGGTAGCTCGCGAATATCCATTGCGGACCAACGGCCTGCAAGAAACTTTCTACGTCTGCAAAGCCTCACAAGGATCCGGTCTATGCTGAGCGATCACTCCGCCGTTGCCCCAGACGGCCAGCCCTTTACTTTCACCACCCTGCGTAATGCCGCAGGAATGACGGTCACGTTTATGGATTGGGGCGCAACCTGGCTTTCCGCCGTGCTGCCGCTGAAATCAGGGGAGCAGCGTGAGCTGCTGCTGGGGTGCCAAACCCCGCAGGACTACCTTCGTCAAGGTGCCTATCTGGGGGCCACGGTCGGGCGCTATGCCAACCGTATTGCTCATGCCAGCCTGCAAATCGCCGGCAAGCCACACCCGCTGATCGCCAATCAAGGGGAGCATCAACTACACGGCGGGCCAAACGGCTTCCACGCTCGCCGCTGGCAGATTGTGGAGCAGGATGAGCAGCAGGTGATTTATCAGCTCCATTCGCCGGACGGCGACCAGGGCTTCCCAGGGAACCTCGACGTGACGCTGATCTACCGGCTAACCGCCGATCACCGGCTGGAGATTGAGTATCAGGCGCAAACCGATCGCGCCTGCCCGGTCAATCTGACCAACCATGCCTATTTCAATCTGGATGGCGCTGGCCACGACGCCCGACAACAGCGCTTGCAGCTGTTCGCTGACCGTTATCTTCCCGTAGACGGCGATGGCATTCCCAGTGCCGATCTGACGGCGGTTGCAGGCACCGGGATGGATTTCCGCCAGCCGAAAACCCTGCAACAAGATTTATTGCGCGACCGCGATCAGCAACGGGTTAAGGGTTACGACCATGCTTACCTGCTGCACGATACCTGCCGCGGGTTGGCAAGCCCAGCGGCTCACCTCTGGTCTGCGGACGGCAAGGTCTCAATGACGGTGTTCACCACTGCGCCAGCACTCCAACTATACAGCGGTAATTATTTGGGTGGCACACCGGCGCGCGACGGCGGTAGCTACCAAAATTACGCCGGCGTGGCACTGGAAAGCGAGTTTCTGCCGGACAGCCCGAACCACTCAGAATGGCCACAGCCGGACTGTTGGCTACAGCCAGGCCAGCGTTATCAAAGCGCAACGCATTATCAGCTTATTCCTAACTGAGCCGCCATGCCCCTTGTCATGCGGTAAGGGGCGTGATTGTTATAATTGCTTACATTGCGCCCCTCGGTCGTTACCTTTCCTTATTGTCAACCCCGCACTAGAATCAGGCTACCGTGGTATACACAAGCCCGTGAGTGATATCACAATTTTCGGCCCGCTGGCCGTTCAATAGCTGAAGGAACACCTAATGCGTCTGATTACTGCACTTCCACTACTGGCAGGTTTACTGCTGAGTACCAACCTGATGGCTGCCGACACCGCAGCAAAAACGCCTTCCCCGGCGCAGGCTGCCCAGCAAAAACGCATGACCGACTGTAATCAACAGGCTACCACCCAATCGCTGAAAGGTTCTGACCGCACCACCTTCATGAGCACCTGCCTGAAGGCCGAAGGCCACCATACCGAGAAGGCCCTGACGCCGCAGCAGCAGAAGATGAAAGACTGTAATGCCGACGCCCCTAAAAAGAGCCTGAAAGGTGACGAGCGCAAAACCTTTATGAGTAGCTGCCTGAAAAAAACCGCCTGATCGCATTAACGCTGCGGCGCGAGTGAATAGCTCTCATTCGCGCCCTGCGGCCAGCCTGAACGATTCAGCTCTTTCCTTCGCCCCCCTGTTACCTTACGGCCAAAAATTGGCTATGGTTAACACCATACCCAGCAGTGGTAAGGGTCATCCAGTCCTGTTCAGGTAGGAAAGCGAGTAAGGTTATTCACGGGTATATTGATTGCCGTGATAGCGGTCGCAGAATATAATGATATTCGTTATCATTAAACCATCAGATTATTAAGGAGTTAAGCTATGGCTGTAACTAAGCTGGTTCTGGTGCGCCACGGCGAAAGCCAGTGGAACAACGAAAACCGCTTCACCGGTTGGTATGATGTCGATCTGTCCGATAAAGGCCGCACCGAAGCAAAAGCAGCAGGCAAGCTGTTAAAAGACGAAGGTTTCTCCTTCGATTTCGCTTACACCTCCGTACTGAAGCGGGCTATCCACACTCTGTGGAACATTCTGGACGAGTTGGACCAAGCCTGGTTGCCTACCGAAAAGTCCTGGAAGCTGAACGAACGCCATTACGGCGCGCTGCAGGGTCTGAACAAGGCTGAAACCGCAGAAAAATACGGTGACGAGCAGGTCAAGCAATGGCGTCGCGGTTTCGCGGTAACACCACCAGAACTAACCAAAGAAGATGAGCGCTACCCTGGCCACGATCCACGTTACTCAGCGCTGAGCGAAAAAGAGCTGCCGCTGACCGAAAGCCTGGCGCTGACCATCGATCGTGTTATCCCTTATTGGGACGAAGAGATCCTGCCACGCATCAAGAGCGGTGAACGCGTGATCGTCGCGGCTCACGGTAACTCCCTGCGTGCGTTGGTGAAATATCTGGATAACCTGAGCGAAGATGAGATCCTCGAGCTGAATATCCCAACCGGCGTGCCGTTGGTGTATGAGTTCGATGAGAACTTCAAGCCAATCAAGCGTTACTACCTGGGTAATGCCGATGAGATCGCAGCCAAAGCTGCAGCCGTCGCCAACCAGGGTAAAGCGAAATAAGTTTTCGCCCTTGAAAAACAACAAGCCCCCGGTGTTGAGCTGGGGGCTTTCTTTATTGCTCTTTGATCCTGGCTGCTTCGATAGCCTGCAAACGCGCCTGCATCTCTGGATGGGTGCTTAACCACTCCGGCACCTTTAGCGCCACGGTTGACGTGCTTGCCGCCTGTTGCAATGCGCGGTAGAGATCTTCCATCGCCGATAACGAACGCCCCTGTAGCTGCATTTCCGCGATTGCCCAGTCGTCTGCCTCACGCTCCACGCTGCGGGAGAACTGCATTTCATGCATGAATGAGGCCGATTGCAACAACGTATCGCCAATGCCGCTAACGTCACCGGTCATCCACATAAACGTCAGTGCTACCAGGGATGAACGCACCACCATGCGCATGGGGTGACGGTAAGCATGATGCCCCATTTCATGGAGCATTACCGCCGCCAGGCCGTCGTCATTGGTCGCCAGCTTGGCCAGATCGTCGGTGATCACCAAAGTCCCATCAGATAACATGAACGCATTAGCAACTTCTGGCACCGCCAGCAATTTCAACTTGAGCGGAGTACGCTCGTGCCGCATTTGTTCTGGCATCACCTGTAGAAATAGCTTCTGTATCGCCTGCTGTTTCTCGGCGGGCAATTGCGACGGCTTGAAGCCACTGGCTTCCAGGAAATCGAGCGTATGTTTACCCAACTTCTGTTCGGCCGTGGTTGGAATGCGCATGGCGATTTCACTGCTCGCCCAAGGGAGAACCAGGAAAACATAGGTCAAGGTCAACAAAACGGTCAGCAACAACGTCAGCAACACGCCACGCTTATAGCGTTCTAAGCGGTGCACTAACCCCGGTGAACGGCGTTGATAAAACCACTGGCAAAATGCCGCATCATCGGCGGGCACAAACCGGCCACCGTCTGGGAAGGTCAGGGTCAGCGGAATACGGGCCAATGACTCGGAAACGGTCATTTGCGCTAAGGAAAAATAGCGATGCTCGCCATCATATTGCAGCGTTACCCCATCGCCCATATCGTTTAATAACAGCCGGGCCGCCTGTTGGGCAGCCCGGCCAGGGCACTGATAGAGTCCTTCAAGGATCATCAGTCTTTACTCAAAAACCGGTACCCAGATCGAGAGCTTGTACGGCTTCTTCGGCGATAGCGGTGTTGGCCGTATCGTGGTGAGCCTGCACAGACAACAGCGACAGATCGCCTTCAACCTGAGTTGACTCAGCAATATAGCGAGCATGGCGTACATGAGCCACCGGAGCCGCAAGGCCCAGTGAAAAGACGGTGATCAGGGTGTTGGTGATCAAGAGTCCCATATACGGCAGAGTCTGCATGGAAGAACGCAGTTTAACCTCACCTTGCAGGGTAGTTTGGTTAAATACGTAGTTTCGCTGAGCCACAACCATATAGCTGCTGGACACCATGACACCCAGCAACAGCACCAGCATCATCATGAACAGGCTGCCAATATTACTTGCCATCTGGGCTTGCAACATGGCATCGGACATGCCGCCAAACAGCGCCATTTGGAATAAGGTGACAAAGAACGAGCCAACCAATACCAAGGCGATAACCAGGAATGGCAAGAAGATCAGCAGGCTGAACAACGCAATCTTAATGAACTCCGCTTTCTTGAATTCGGCCACAAATGGCGAATTGCCAAAGCGCATGTTGTTTACGTACAGATCGTATTGCAGGGTAGCCAGGATGCCATTGATCGCGGCCAACATCGGCACAAACAGGACAACGGTAATAGCAGCCAGCACGATTATCGCAGTCGGGCTACCCAGACTGCTGCCAACCAGACCTAATACGATCATAACCGCATACAGACCAATCACTAGCAGTATTGGGCAAAACAGTAATACCCAGTAAGCACGCCCGGTTTGGCATAAGTAATTGAAACGAACGCCACGATAGCTAGACATAATAGCGTTATAACGCCAGCTACGGATAATAATCCAAGGGATCAACGCAAGGAGTGCCAGCATGGCGACCATGCCAAGCAACGGATTGATAAACAACAGAACATAGAACAGGATCACGCCGCCAATCACCAGCAGACGGCCCTTGAGGATTTGCATTGGCTGCGCATGGTAATCGAAGCGATCGCCATTTAATTCGGTATTGCCGTAAAAATAACGACGGCGACGCACCGTAGCCCATGCCGAGTATATTCCCAATGTGATGGCCGTCAGTAATATGTTAACCAGCCAGATTGCGAAATACTCCCCGCCCGTACCGCGAAAGTACATTTGATGTTGAGTACTATTTTTTTCCATCAGCTATTCATCCTGAAATTAAAGTCACCCACCATAATGCCCTTATTTTTATATTGGGTATTTTGGCTGCAAAAAACGCATCATCATAATCATACCGCACGATAAGCGCAAACGGTGTTTTTACTGGTCATAGTGACACCAGACGATGAAGGCAGTGGACGAAATAAGATGTTTCCTGGAAATAAAAGCGCGACGAGTAATACCCACTTTTTACCATGAGAAATAGCCAAACAGAACGAGGAAAGCTCCACGCGATGAGGTTAATGTCAGATTTTATTCTGATGCCAGGCAGGCAAAAGATAGGGTTGGCCCCGCAACGACGCTACAGGGCCACAAACGCAGGTAGCTTATCGGTTACGGCGCGCCTTCACCGCTGCGGCCAGATCGCGCAGTACGGTTTCGGTATCTGCCCAACCAATGCAAGCATCGGTCACGCTTTTGCCGTAAACCAACGGTTCGCCGTTTTCCAGATTCTGATTTCCTTCCACCAGATGGCTTTCGATCATCACCCCGATAATGGCTTTTTCACCACCACGCAGTTGCTGGCAGACGTCCGCATTCACCTCCAGCTGCTTTTTAAACTGTTTGCTGCTGTTGGCGTGGCTGAAGTCGATCATCACCTGTGCAGGCAGGCCCGCTTTGGCCAGCCCTGCTTTCACTTCTTTCACATGAGCCGCACTGTAGTTCGGCTCTTTGCCGCCACGCAGAATAATGTGGCAGTCACCGTTGCCGCTGGTGTTAACAATTGCGGAATGACCCCATTTGGTCACGGACAGGAAGCAGTGCGGTGCGCCAGCAGCATTAATAGCATCGATCGCGACCTTGATGGTGCCGTCGGTGCCGTTTTTGAAGCCCACCGGGCAGGACAGGCCAGAGGCCAGTTCACGATGCACCTGGGATTCCGTGGTGCGTGCGCCGATCGCTCCCCAGCTCATCAAATCTCCCAGGTATTGCGGAGTGATCATATCCAGGAACTCGCCCGCAGCAGGCAAGCCGCTGTCATTGATATCCAACAGCAGTTTACGCGCCAGGCGCAGGCCTTCGTTAATCTGGAAGCTGTTATCCATCTGCGGATCGTTGATCAACCCTTTCCAGCCAACGGTGGTACGCGGTTTTTCAAAATAGACCCGCATCACCACTTCCAGCTCACCGCTGAGTTCCTGGCGCAGTCTCATCAGACGCGCGGCATACTCTTTCGCCGCTTTGGTATCGTGGATCGAGCAAGGGCCAATCACCACCAACAGGCGATCGTCATTGCCACGCAGGATGTTGTGAATCGATTGGCGAGCCTGTGACACCGTCTCTGCTGCCTGACCCGAAGCCGGAAACTTTTCCAACAGGGCCACCGGCGGCAGGAGTTCCTTGATTTCTTTAATGCGTAAGTCGTCGTTTTGGTAATTCATCACTTTTCCATTCGGTATCGGGTGTATCGCACAGCGCGTAGAGTAGATTTCACCAATCTAGCCTGTGAGGCTGACGCTGTAAATCACCTTTAGAACCCATAATCGCAACCGGCAAAGATTCAGCTCGCCGCCAAGGCCGCCTATAATGAGCTAAGTCGCGGCCAAACTTAGACTTTGGCCCCCAACAAATTTTGCAATAAGGAAAAGTAATGACGGCAGCTTCCCATGTCCATCAGCCTAAAGACGGCAACAGTAAGCGCCTACTAGCCGCATTTTTAGTCACCACCCTCTTCATGGTTGTCGAGGCCGTGGGCGGATTACTTTCTGGCTCACTGGCGCTGCTGGCAGACGCCGGGCATATGCTGACGGATTCCGCAGCCCTGCTCGTCGCGCTGATGGCGGTGCACTTCTCACAGCGTAAACCCAATGCCCGCCACACTTTTGGCTATCTGCGCCTGACCACGCTGGCCGCCTTTATCAATGCGGCGGCGTTACTGCTGATCGTCATATTCATCCTCTGGGAGGCCATACGGCGCTTCTTCGAACCGCAGCCAGTGATGGGTACCCCAATGCTGGTGATCGCCGTAGCGGGCCTGCTGGCTAACCTGTTCGCCTTCTGGCTGCTGCATCGCGGCAATGAAGAGAAAAATATCAACGTGCGGGCCGCCGCCCTGCATGTTCTCGGCGATCTGCTCGGCTCCGTCGGGGCGATCGCGGCAGCCATCATCATTCTGACTACTGGCTGGACCCCCATCGATCCAATACTCTCGGTTCTGGTTTCCTGCCTGGTGCTGCGCAGCGCCTGGCGTCTGCTTAAGGAGAGTTTCCATGAACTGCTGGAGGGAACGCCGCAAGAGGTAGATATCAATAAGCTGCAAAAGGATTTGTGCCTGAATATTCCGGAAGTGCGCAACATCCATCACGTGCATGTCTGGCAGATTGGCGAACAAAAGCTGATGACGCTGCATGCCCAGGTGATCCCGCCTCACGATCATGATGGACTGTTACGCCGCATCCAGGCTTATTTGCTGGAGCATTACCAGATTGGCCATGCAACGATCCAGATGGAATACCAGCATTGTGATACTCCAGACTGTGGCATTGTAAGTGATCACTCACACACAGACCATCTGGGGCATCATCATTAACGCTCCCTCACCCTAACCCTCTCCCACAGGGAGAGGGAACCGAACGAGCCACTGCTCAACTACGTCATTCGCCCTCTACATCAGACGATACTAAGGCGCTGAAGAAAACGGCTGGGAGTGATTTTTCGCGGCACTGCGTATCCATAGCCAGGAGCCATTGAGCGCAATCAGCGTCAAAATGACGTATTCCAACGCCATGGCGTACACGCCCTGGTAAGCAAAGATCGCCACGCTGATCACATCAATCACTACCCACAGCAGCCAGTTTTCGACGTACTTGCGCGTCATCAGGATCATGGCGACGATAGACAACACCATCATGGCCGAATCCCAGAACGGGAAAGCGTCCGGTTGCAGTTCTGGCATCTGTACGTTAAGACCCAGCCCCTGCATCACCGCCACCGCAATTTGCGTCAGATAGGCAAATACCCGGTCGATATTAAACGTCATCAACGCAATACCCACCACGCACACCGCTCCCCATGCCAATGCTTTAGGCAGCGGCAACCAACGGATCTGCAACTCGGCCTGATTATCCTGCGTCTGGCGGCTCCAGGCGTACCAGCCGTAAATATTGGCCACGAAGAAAAACAGTTGCAGCAACAGGCTGGCGTACAGCTGGATCTGAAAGAAGATCACCGCAAACAGCGTGACGTTGATCAGGCCAAACAGATAGTTGATGATTTTCTCTTTGCTGGCATACCAGATACAGAGTAAACCAAACAGCGTGCCGATGGCCTCAATCCACGACAGGTCATAACCCCCTGCACCAATCGGAATGTGGACCAGAATGTTGCCGGTGCTGAAAAAGCTCATGTGTATTCCTTAAAAAACGTAAGCCTGGATTCAGGCGTTGCCTTTAACCTGCATTTTCAACTGCGCTGCAAAGTCCAGCATGCGGTTGAGCGGGATCAGCGCCTGGTCACGCAGTGCGCCATCAACAAAAATCTCATGCTGTGAGCCCCCTTGTTCCAGTCCTTCGGCAATCGCCTTCAGGCCGTTCATCGCCATCCACGGGCAGTGGGCACAGCTGCGACAGGTGGCCCCCTCACCGGCGGTAGGAGCTTCAAACAGTTCTTTATCCGGACAAGCTTGCTGCATCTTGTAGAAGATACCGCGATCGGTGGCCACGATCAGTTGCCGGTTGGGCAAGGTTACCGCTGCCTGGATCAGTTGGCTGGTCGAACCGACGGCATCAGCCAGATCGACGATCGCCTGCGGTGACTCTGGATGCACCAGTATCGCAGCCTCCGGGTATAAGGCTTTCATGCGTATCAGCGCCTGGGTTTTAAACTCGTCATGGACGATACAGGCCCCCTGCCAGCACAGCACGTCCGCCCCGGTCTGCTTCTGCACATAGTTGCCCAGATGACGATCCGGTGCCCAGATGATTTTCTCACCCAGGCTGTCAAGATGTTCAATCAGCTCAACGGCAATGCTAGAAGTGACCACCCAATCAGCACGAGCTTTAACGGCGGCGGAAGTATTGGCGTAAACCACCACGGTCCGATCTGGATGGCTGTCGCAGAACGCGGCAAACTCCGCCTCGGGACAACCGAGGTCCAGCGAGCAATCGGCATGCAGCGTTGGCATCAGCACCTGTTTTTCCGGGCTGAGGATTTTGGCTGTCTCCCCCATAAAACGCACGCCAGCAACCAGCAAAGTAGACGCGGGATGTTGGCTGCCGAAACGTGCCATCTCCAGTGAATCGGCGACGCAGCCACCGGTCTCTTCGGCTAGCGCCTGGATCTCCGGATCGGTATAGTAATGGGCCACCAGGACTGCATCACGTTGCTTAAGCAAGGTTTTGATCTTCTGCCGATAAAAAGCCTTCTCTGCGACGTCTAACGGCACCGGTTTCGGCGGGAATGGGTATATCGCCGCATTGACATCAAACATTTCACTCATCGCTGTTATCTCTATGCTAGGCTGTGGGTCTGCTTTTTAGGCTGTATCTTGCCGCTTGCTTAACCGCCTCGTTTTATATACTAAACAAAATACCTAATTTTTGGCTAAAAGTCGCTGATCATTTCTTGGTATGGGCATATTTGTTTAATGGGCTGAAATATGAGATTGAAATGAGGGACTAGAGGCTTAAAGATAACGGCTAGGAACAGCGATTTGTGGGAGAGTGGGTCTGGCAGGATGACCGGCTGTCGCCGTTGTCTCGCAAGCGAGACTCGAACCTGAGCGCAGGATCTCACCCGCACGACTGGTGCAATATGATGCGCTGGAGTTTGTGTTTTAGTATTGGGGAGTCTTTAAGATGGTGGGTCGTGCAGGATTCGAACCTGCGACCAATTGATTAAAAGTCAACTGCTCTACCAACTGAGCTAACGACCCACTGATGTGGTTTACTGCTGAACCGCGTTAGCAACGAGAGAGACTCGACTGCAATTCTTTACCAATTCATCAAGAATTGGTGGGTCGTGCAGGATTCGAACCTGCGACCAATTGATTAAAAGTCAACTGCTCTACCAACTGAGCTAACGACCCACTGACGTGGTTTACTTCTGAACTATGAATACAGAATGGAGGACTGTATTGTCGAAACCTATGATTTACGTAGAACTGATTCTACTAAACATCCTTCACGATGGTTACTGCTGACCAATTCATTAAGAATTGGTGGGTCGTGCAGGATTAGCGGCCATGCCGTGGTCTCCCTACGGTCGGCTCGAACCTTTGACGGTTCTCATCCTTCACGATTCCAGCTTTACCAACTCATTAAGAATTGGTGGGTCGTGCAGGATTCGAACCTGCGACCAATTGATTAAAAGTCAACTGCTCTACCAACTGAGCTAACGACCCACTGTAGTGGTGGGTGATGACGGGCTCGAACCGCCGACCCCCTCCGTGTAAAGGAGATGCTCTACCAACTGAGCTAATCACCCACTGTCGTGGTTACTACTTTAGAAATTGGTGGGTCGTGCAGGATTAGCGGCCATGCCGTGGTCTCCCTACGGTCGGCTCGAACCTTTGACGGTTCTCATCCTTCACGATTCCAGCTTTACCAACTCATGAAGAATTGGTG
>NZ_JBKJYW010000279.1:0-10695 GCF_046715635.1 Serratia sp. (in: enterobacteria) | reverse complement strand
CGGTATCGTGGGTGAGCACATGCCGCTTCGGGAAGTGGTGAGTAAGAAGAAAGATGGGGTATTGCGCAGGAATATCAGCGGACTCGATCGGTTCCCTCTTCCCGTGGGAGAGGGTTAGGGTGAGGGGCCATCACTCGATCTGACAAATTAACCTGCCGGAAGACCCAGCAGGCTAACTCTTTAAAGAAGGGCCGAATTAACCTCAGCCCAAATCAACGCCTTAGTGCGCACTCCCCTGCGAAATCCCCAGCCCGGTTTGTGAACGTACAAACTGGGAACGGAATTTCACGCGCTCTTGCTGCCCAACCAACGAATTGTCGGTAACGGAGAAGAACCAGGTGCCGATAAAGGCGACCAGCATTGAGAACAGTGCTGGATATTCGTAAGGATAAATCGGTTTGGCATGGCCGAGGATCTGCACCCAGATAGTCGGGCCCAGGATCATCAGGAGCACTGCGGTTAACAGACCAAGCCACCCGCCGATCATTGCTCCCCGCGTGGTCAGACGCGACCAGTACATGGAAAGAATGATGATTGGGAAGTTACAGCTGGCTGCAATGGAGAATGCCAGCCCCACCATAAAGGCGATGTTCTGCTTCTCAAACAGGATCCCCAGCGCGATAGCCACCACCCCGAGTAATACTACGGTGATTTTGGAGACTTTCAGCTCATCACGCTCGGCCGCTTTACCGTTTTTGATGACGCAGGCATAGAGATCGTGAGACACCGCCGAAGCACCAGCCAGCGTTAACCCGGCAACCACCGCCAGGATCGTGGCAAAGGCCACCGCAGAAATAAAGCCGAGGAAGAAGTTACCCCCCACCGCGTTAGCCAAATGCACCGCCGCCATGTTGTTACCGCCCAGCAATGCCCCACTGGCATCCTTGAAGGCCGGATTGGCACTGACCAACAGGATCGCACCGAAACCGATAATAAAGGTCAGGATATAGAAGTAACCGATAAAACCGGTGGCATAGAACACGCTCTTACGCGCTTCTTTGGCATCACTAACCGTGAAGAAGCGCATCAGGATATGCGGCAAACCGGCGGTACCGAACATCAATGCCAGACCCAGGGAGAGGGCGGATATAGGATCGGAGACCAGTCCACCCGGGCTCATGATGGACAGCCCTTTCGGATGCACCTTCACGGCTTCGGCAAACAAAGTATTGAAGTCAAAGTTGACGGATTTCATGACCATCAGCGCCATAAAGCTGGCACCGGCCAACAGCAGCACGGCCTTGATGATTTGCACCCAGGTGGTAGCCAGCATGCCACCGAACAGGACATACAGCACCATCAATATACCGACCAAGACAACGGCGACGTGGTAATTGAGGCCGAATAACAACTGGATCAATTTGCCCGCGCCCACCATCTGTGCGATCAGATACAGCGCTACCACCACCAGGGAACCACAGGCTGAAAGCGAGCGGATCGGCTTTTGTTTCAGGCGGTAAGAGGCCACGTCGGCGAAGGTATAACGCCCAAGATTGCGCAAGCGCTCGGCAATCAGGAATAAAATGATTGGCCAGCCAATCAGGAAGCCGATGGAATAAATCAGCCCATCATAGCCAGAGGTATAGACCAGCGCAGAGATGCCGAGGAACGATGCCGCAGACATAAAGTCACCGGCGATCGCCAAGCCGTTTTGCAGCCCGGTGATACGCCCGCCAGCAGTGTAGTAATCTTGGCGAGAACGGGTGCGTTTAGAAGCCCAGTAGGTAATGTAAAGGGTGGCTCCGACGAACAGCAGGAACATGATGATGGCTTGGATGTTCAGAGGCTGGCGTTGTACTGCGCCACCAATGGCATCGGCATGGCTTAGGCCGGGCAGGGCCAACAGTGCGGCAGCTGAAAGTAGGCGCTTCATTGCTTCACCTCACGCAGGATTTCAGCATTCAGGCGATCGAATTCACCGTTGGCACGATAAACATAGATCCCGGTTAACACGAAAGAAATCACGATCAATCCCACACCGACTGGGATCCCTCGGGTAATGGTTAATCCGGCACCGAGTGGCGTACCCAGCCACTGAGGATCGAAGGCGATCAGTAAGATAAAGCCGACGTACAGCGCGAGTGTGATCAGTGACAGGAGCCAGGCGAAACGGCTGCGCTTTTGCACCAGCTCCTGAAAGCGCGGGTTTTCTTCAATCCTTTGATAAATATCTTCATTCATCCGAGTTTCTCCAATAGGTATTGAACAAGTACGCCACGCGATACCCTTCCAGCTGGCAAATTGGCGCTCTGCGGGCCGCTTTGACCCATCCCAGCCAAATGTCTGGGATCGGCTTTACTGCAGTTGAAAGCTTTCAGGTATACAGGCCGTTCAGCTGCGCATGGCAGACGAACGGCCGGAGGCGGCGCGGATTAGGATGGAACTTTCATTGATTGTTTCTCTTCCAACAGCTTTTCGACTACAGCCGGATCCGCCAGCGTTGAGGTATCCCCCAGGTTGCTGGTATCGCCGGCGGCAATTTTGCGCAGAATACGCCGCATAATTTTGCCAGACCGCGTTTTTGGCAAAGAGTCGGTCCAATGGAGAATGTCAGGCGTGGCAATCGGCCCGATTTCCTTACGCACCCAGTTACGCACTTCGGCATACAGTTCCGGCGTTGGCTCTTCCCCATGATTCAGGGTGATATAGGCATAAATCGCCTGACCCTTGATGTTATGCGGAATACCTACCACCGCGGCCTCGGCAATTTTGGGGTGGGATACTAATGCGGATTCAATTTCGGCCGTGCCCAGACGGTGGCCGGAAACGTTCAGCACGTCATCGACGCGGCCCGTGATCCAGTAATAGCCGTCTTCGTCACGGCGTGCGCCGTCACCGCTGAAGTACATGCCTTTAAAGGTAGAGAAGTAGGTTTGCTCGAAGCGGTCATGGTCACCGTAGAGGGTCCGAGCCTGGCCCGGCCAAGAATCGGTGATCACCAGGTTGCCTTCGCAGGCGCCTTCCTGCGGCGTGCCCATATTGTCGACCAATGCCGGTTGCACACCAAAGAATGGGCGAGTAGCGGAGCCAGCCTTCAGCTCGGTAGCGCCTGGCAGCGGAGTGATCATGAAGCCACCGGTTTCGGTCTGCCACCAGGTATCAACGATCGGGCATTTTGCGTTACCAATCTTGTTGTAATACCACTCCCAGGCCTCTGGGTTGATTGGCTCACCGACGGAACCCATGATGCGCAGCGAATCGCGTTTGGTGCCTTCGATAGCTTTGTCACCTTCGGCCATCAGGGCGCGGATTGCCGTTGGTGCGGTATACAGGATATTGACCTGATGCTTATCCACTACCTGCGACAGACGGTTTACGCCTGGGTAGTTCGGCACGCCTTCAAACATCAGCGTAATGGCACCGCAGGCCAATGGACCATATAACAGGTAGCTATGGCCGGTAACCCAGCCCACGTCGGCAGTGCACCAATAGACGTCGCCATCGTGGTAATCAAAGACGTATTTGAAGGTCAGCGCGGCGTAAACCAGATAGCCCCCGGTGGTATGTACCACGCCTTTCGGTTTGCCGGTAGAGCCCGAGGTATAAAGGATAAACAGCGGATCTTCCGCGTTCATCTCTTCCGGTGGGCAGTCGGCAGAGACGCCTTCGGTCAGCTCATGCCACCAGAGATCGCGCCCTTCTTGCCAGTAGCCCGGCTTGCCGGTGCGTTGGAAGACCACCACGTTGTTGACGCTTTTCACCCCTGGGTTCTTCAGCGCATCATCGACGTTCTTTTTCAGTGGTACCGCGCGGCCAGCACGCAGCCCTTCATCGGCGGTGATCACCAGTTTGGAGTTGGAATCGATAATACGGCCTGCCACGGCTTCTGGGGAAAAGCCCCCAAAGATCACCGAGTGCACCGCACCAATGCGGGCACAGGCCAGCATGGCGACGGCGGCCTCTGGCACCATTGGCATATAGATGGCTACCACATCGCCTTTTTTCACCCCGAGCTTTTTCAGCACATTAGCGAACTGGCAGACATCATGGTACAGCTGCTTGTAGGTCACCTTGGCCGATTGGGTGGGGTCGTCGCCTTCCCAGATAATGGCGGTTTGATCGCCGCGTTCGGCCAAGTGGCGGTCCAGACAGTTCGCTGACAGGTTAAGGGTTCCGTCTTCAAACCAGCGGATGCTGATATGGCCAGGATCGAAAGAGGTGTTCTTAACGGAAGTGTAGGGTTTGATCCAATCAAGGATCTTGCCGTGCTCGCCCCAGAATGCCGCTGGGTCTTGCACAGATTGTTGATAATACTGCTGATATTGCTCCGGATTGATCAGGGCACGATCTGCAATTGCAGAAGGAATGGCGTGTTTATGCAGTTGGCTCATGGTTTTTCTCCTTAGAATTGTTAATGATATGTCAACTGACGGTTAAGTATAGTTTGCCATGACGGTTTGTTTCTTTTTTGGGCGGCAGATCACGCAACGAAGATGTTGATTTGTAATAGTTACTGTCGTAATTGTGTTGCGTATCTGTTTGGTTGACGGTGAGAAGACGGTAATGGGCGTATTTCTGTTAAAAAAGTTTTTAGATAACTAAAAATATTAAGCGCCAGTCATCGGCTTAGTGGTACAGGAAAGAATATGGCTGTATTAGGGCTGGGTTATATTTTAGCGTTAAATATTCTATTTTAATGATTGTTATAAATAGGCTCTGTCATTGTTAGCTGTAACCTGTCTGTTTGGTATTTTTTCCGTTTCGATGGTCGCCCTCCAATGAAATGTAAATTAATAAATTTATTGAATGATATTTTCATTACTCATTCAGTGTGTGAATTTTTTTGCGTAAAATATGAACGCATTGACGGTGTTCATATAGCGCTTTTATTTCTATGAGTAAACTTTTTATTAACAAAATAGAAACATAAAATGAGACTAAATATGCAAATACAGTGCTGAGTCACGCACTTTTATATAGACTAAAAATCGTCCTATTTAGCCGGTTGTCGATCTGCTCAAGCTAATATTATGTTTTTTAGAACAAGTAATTATGTTGCAATTCGTATTTTTTCTGTTGGTTTTTTGATGGTTAAACGGTGCTAAGCGAGATGAAACAAGACTTGCAGAAACAGGCCTGCAGATGGTACAGATTTATACTGCGTTGCACGAAGGGCAGGCGAATGCAGAAGTTAACAAACATAAGCCCGTAATAAATGATTAAGTATTCCATCCGGTGTCTAGAGTCTGTTAAACACTTTAGTACGGAGTCTTTGAGGACTTTTGGGTATGAAAAATGTAAAAATCAGCCTGGCTTGGCAAATCCTGATCGCGTTGGTATTGGGTATTATCCTGGGTGCAGTGCTGCATAATCAAACAGAATCGCGTGAGTGGATGGTCAGTAATATATTGAGCCCCGCCGGTGATATCTTTATTCGTTTGATCAAGATGATCGTGGTGCCTATTGTTATTTCCACGCTGATCGTCGGTATTGCCGGTATTGGCGATACCAAAAAGCTGGGCCGCATTGGATTGAAAACCATTATCTATTTTGAAGTGATCACTACCATCGCGATCGTCGTGGGTGTGACATTGGCTAATGTTTTTCAACCCGGGCACGGCATTGACATGTCGGCGCTGACCGCGGTTGATATCTCACAGTATGAAAAAACGACGGAACAGGTGCAAAGCGGCTCACATAGCCTGGTGGCCACTATCCTTTCGTTAATTCCTTCTAACGTGTTCTCGTCGATGGTCAAAGGCGACATGTTGCCGATCATCTTCTTCTCGGTGCTGTTTGGACTTGGGCTGTCTTCCTTGCCGAAAGAGACCAAAGAGCCGTTGCTGAAGGTGTTCAAAGCGGTGGCAGAGAGCATGTTCAAAGTGACCCACATGATCATGCGTTACGCTCCGATCGGGGTATTTGGCCTGATCTCGGTCACGGTTGCCAACTTCGGTTTCGCTTCGCTCTTGCCGTTGGCCAAACTGGTGGTGCTGGTATACTTCGCCATCGCCTTTTTTGGTTTGGTGGTTCTGGGGGCTGTTGCGCGATTGTGTAACCTGCGTATCTGGACGTTGATCCGCATCTTGAAAGAAGAACTGATCCTGGCTTACTCAACGGCCAGTTCGGAAACCGTGTTGCCGCGCATTATCGAAAAAATGGAGGCCTACGGCGCGCCAAAATCCATCACCAGCTTTGTGGTGCCAACCGGCTACTCTTTCAATTTGGACGGTTCTACGTTGTACCAGAGTATTGCCGCCATCTTTATTGCACAGCTGTACGGTATTGAGCTGTCGCTGGGGCAAGAGATCATTCTGGTTCTGACGCTGATGGTGACTTCAAAAGGGATTGCCGGAGTGCCGGGTGTCTCCTTTGTGGTGCTGTTGGCGACCTTGGGCAGCGTGGGTATTCCGTTGGAAGGTTTGGCGTTTATCGCCGGTGTCGACCGTATCCTCGATATGGCGCGTACGGCTCTGAACGTGGTGGGCAACGCACTGGCGGTATTGGTGATTGCCAAATGGGAACATCAGTTCGACCGTAAAAAGTCGCTGGCTTACGAGCAAGAGTTCCTGGCCAGTAAAGTGACCCCCGCCAATCAGGCGTAAGTTGCTTCATCTCTTTTTCTCAAAACCCGCCGTTGGCGGGTTTTTTTATTGAATGATGGCCAAATTGTTCCAATACTAGCGCTCTCTGTAAGGCCTGCTCAGGATGAGATTTGCCCAATGAAAAGATATGCGCTGTTGCTGGTGTTGTTATCCCCCTATGTTCAAGGTCAGATGCTGGATGCCAACGATCCGCTACGGCGTGTCATTCTGGATCAGATGCGTGCCAATATCGGCTATCCCACCGATATCCAGTTTGTGGTTAAACAGCTGAGCGTTTCCGGCTCGCAGGCGTATTTCTGCGCCACCGCCAAAACTAATGATGGCAGCGGTAGCGCCAAAATTAACGGCAAGACGGTGGTCTACGATCGGGAACTGCAGCAGTCAGCGGAAGGTTTCTGGACGACGGTGAGCAATTTTGACTCTTATGTCGACTCACCGGCGCAGGCCCAATGCCATAGCACTATTCAAGATGAACCCGCAGCGAGCGGGTGCCAAAACGTCGGTCTTTATGATGCGGAACGTAAGCCGTTGCTGGACGCGGTCCGGCGCAGTTATCAAGGGGCTATTGCCCAACCCAGATTTGTGGTTTCTCACCTGTGCACAACCGGCAAGATGGCGTATTTCTGCGGGCGGCTGGAAGGGGAAGAGAGCCAGGATCGGCAAGGGATGCACTACTACGATGCCATTATGGCTAGAAACGCCAAAGCAGAGTGGCAAGCGCTGATGGTTGAAACCAAGACCGTGGAAAAGTGCAATTTTAGCGGGTCCGCCTCGGCGATCACCGAACAAAAACTGCTGGAGGCGGTGAATCAGCCACTTGCTCATAAGATCGATGACAGCATCAAGGTTGAGATGCTCACCCAGTTCCTGCAATTCCAACAGGCGGTCAAGAAGGCGGATATGGCCTACTTGAAGGCCCATATTGTTTTCCCGCTAGAGAATGTGTCCGATACCTTCCTGGCTGGAACGCCAGATGAACATCAACAGAGCATCACGCCAGCGTTGTTTGACCAATATGCGCAGCAAATCAGGGATGGTCTGAAGGAAATAGCGCTGCTGGGTGTCAATCTCACTAAAAAGCAGGTGACTGATTTCCGTGTGAACTCGTTAACTCCGTTGGAGCAGGCCAGAAAATATTTCCCAGCCGAGGAGGACGGGCGGTTCTATTACAATGATGGGACGAAGAAAGTGCCGGTTGAAGGAACCTGCGATTCGGTCGGTTCTGGTGATTTTGAGGATGGAACGCTTGCCGTATTTATCGGCACTGACTCCAACCTGCTGATCCCTGGGCTGTCAGAAGTTTGCGAGGGAGGAATGCGTGTAGAGTTTACCCTGCAACAAGGTACGTTGATGCTGACCAGAATTGATTTTTTCGGTTAAGCCGCTTACAAGCCTTAACCGGTTCCCAACGGGGCGCTGCATGCTGCGCCCGCCTATATAATCAATCTCTCACTGGCGCTGCATAAATTTACGCAGCGCTATCATGCCGATCATCAAGATGGCACCTGGCAACCAAACCCATAGTAATTCCGACATGATCACCGCATGCCCAGCAGGAGTCAGGTATTTCTCGAGGCTAAACGGCGCTACGCGGATCACCTGCCAGGGTGCAAAGAAACGCTCGTCACTCCATGGCCATAGCCAGCCGACGCCCTTGCCCCCGGTGGTCACCGAATCCAGCAAACTGTGGGATAACAGCGAGACAAACAGGAATAACCAGGTCTTGACGGGGTTAACCTTGAACCCGCGGTAGAACAGCAGTGCCAAGGTGGGCATCAGGAACGCCAACAGCAGTGAATGCGTGAAACCGCGATGGCCAAACTGATTGCCGTAAGCCACGCCGAATTTGAACGCTAATACATCGGCATCCGGCAGCATAGAAAGTACCACGCCCGCGAGCAGCAAGCGGGGCGGTATGATTTTCTGGCCCAGCCCTAAACCAAGGCATAACGGCACTGCGGCGTGGGTAACGATCGTCGGCATAACTCTCTTCCATGATGAGGGGTAACAGTTCACCTATTATGGCATAGCCATATCGGGCCGATCGCCACTTCGCTGCACCATCGAAATGATGATGCCGAATAACTCTTCCTTAGCCTGGGCTGCCGTAATTGCGCCACAGCTGGTGGCGTAGGATAGCCCTTCCGCAGAGCCGAGCATACCCCATAGCGCGGCGTCCTGAAGCTGATTATCGCAGCAGAAGGGGGCAAAGAGCTGGCGGCATTTCTCGGTGAACACCACGGCGTAATCATTCCTGATTTTCTCAAGCTCGGGGGTACCGGCTAATGCAGCCATGACGCTAGGCATTTCACGCCCTTGCAGCAGTACACACTCAATGTAGGAGGTGGCAATCACCGAGGCTAAGGCCTCTAGCTCCGGTTGAGTATTTTGGATAGCTTCATCCATCCGCGCGGTCTGACGATAATCAAACTCTTGATACAGCGCGGCAAACAGGCCCGAACGGTTGGTGAAGTGGTCATAGACGACCGGCTTGGTGACACCCGAGCGTTCTGCCAGGTGGCCGAGGGTCAGCGCTTCGGTGCCTTCTTCATGAATGATTTCCCATGCGGTTGCCAGCAACTGCTGATAACGCTCTTCTCTTGATAGCCGAACTCGTGAATGTGGTTTGGAGACCATAGCAATATTTACCCGTTGACAGAGCTATATACCAAAGGTAACTTACCGACGGTAACTTACTGTTGGTATATAGAGTACGTTTTATACCTCGCCCTGACAATAGGAGTCACCCCATGCACGCGCTCATCGTTGTTTCCCATCCTCTCGATACGTCATTAACCCATGGTGTTGCAGCCGCTATTGCCGAAGGGATAACGGCCGCCGAACCTGCCAATACGTTTGAAATTGCCGATCTCACCCAGGAAGGTTTCGATCCGGTGTACGGTGCTACAGATATCGCTGCTTTCTTAAAAACGGCCACCGTTCCAGCGGATATTCTGGCAGAACAAGCGCGTATCGATGGGGCGGATGCCCTGGCTCTGGTGTTTCCAATCTACTGGTGGTCTATGCCAGCCTTGCTTAAGGGCTGGGTCGACCGCGTGTTTGCCAATGGTTGGGCTTATGAAGAGACCGCCGAGGGTGCCGTGGTCAAAAAGCTGGGGCATTTGCCCGTCCATATTATTGGGCTGGGGGCGGCAAGCAAAGGGGTCTACGATCGTCACGGCTTTACCGATGCTTTTAACGCGCAGATAACACACGGTATTTTTGATTATTGCGGTGCTCAGGTGGCGACTAACGAAATGTTATTGCTGCCAGAACTGGGGGAGCCAAAGGCTTACCTCGATGCAGCGCGTCAGATCGGGCGCACTGTTTTTCAACCCGCTTATGCCGAGTAGTCCTTTGGTTGTCCCCCAGATGTTGGGGGACAACCTTGTCAGATGACAGCGTGGATTATTTAATCCCCAACCGCTTTGCCAAGCGGTGCAGGTTCCCACTGTCCAGACTGAGTTTACGCGCCGTGGCTGCCCAATTTCTATCGCAGTCTTCCAGCGTTTTCTGGATCACATCGCGTTGAAACTGTTGGGTCATCGTGGCCAGATCGGCTTGCATTACCGGTTCGTAGGGGCCGTCATTAATCCTTTCCGTCATGAGTTCCACGTTTAAATTAAAGTGCGTAGGCAGTAGCTCCAGCTCGGTGTGGTTTTGCGTTGCGCGCGCCACTATTGCAGCCCGGTAGATGGCGTGCTCCAGCTCGCGAACGTTGCCTGGCCACGGATACTGCTCCAGCGTAGATAATGCCGCCGAGGTAAGGGTTAATTGCGTCAGACCCAGCTTGATACGGCAACGCTCGCAGAAAAAGCCAGCAAGCAAGGCTATATCGCCCGTGCGCTCGCGTAAGGGGGGCACAGCGATAGGGAATACGCTCAGCCGATGATACAAATCAACCCGAAACACCCCGTCAACCGCCGCTTGTTTAAGGTCGCGGTTGGTTGCGGCCAGAATGCGCACGTTAACGCGTTTCACCCGGTCATCCCCCACGCGTTGCAGGTCGCCATATTGGATCACCCGAAGTAACTTGGCTTGTAGCGAAAGGGACAGCTCGCCAATCTCATCGAGGAACTGTGTTCCTTCGTCCGCCAGCTCAAACTTACCGATCCGATGTTGGATCGCTCCGGTAAACGCACCTTTGACG
>NZ_JBKJYW010000278.1:0-9035 GCF_046715635.1 Serratia sp. (in: enterobacteria) | reverse complement strand
CCGGGGTCTCTAGCTCACGATAATTTTCAGACATGTTTCGCCGCCCATAAAAAAAGCCGGCATAGGCCGGCTTGTCACAAGAACCCTGCGGTTCTTACATCTCGTGCGTAATGATGTTGGGGATGGTGTCATCCTTGCGCAACGTCATTATCTCGCAGCCGTTATCAGTCACCACAATAGTATGCTCATACTGTGCCGACAAGCTGCGATCTTTGGTTTTCACCGTCCAGCCGTCTTTCATGGTGCGGATGCGGTAATCACCGGCATTGACCATGGGCTCGATAGTGAAGGCCATACCGGCCTGCAGCACCACGCCGCCGTCATCGGCATCGTAATGCAGTACCTGAGGCTCTTCGTGGAAACCTTCACCGATGCCGTGGCCGCAATATTCGCGCACTACGGAGAATTTCTCTGCTTCAACAAACTGTTGGATCGCTTTACCCAGAGTACGCAGGCGAATACCCGGCTTGACCATCTTCAAGGCCAGATACAGGCTTTCCTGAGTGATGCGGCACAGGCGCTCGCCCAGAATGGTGGGTTTACCGACGATGAACATCTTGGAGGTATCGCCGTGGAAGCCGTCTTTGATCACGGTTACGTCGATATTGACGATATCGCCGTCCTTCAGCACCTTGTCGTCACTTGGGATGCCGTGGCACACCACTTCGTTCACCGAGATACACACCGATTTTGGGAAGCCGTGATAGCCCAGGCAGGCCGAGATCGCCTGCTGTGCATTGGTGATATGTTCGTGACAGATCCTGTCCAGCTCGCCGGTGGTGACGCCGGGTTTAACGTGGGGCTCGATGATTTCCAGCACTTCTGCGGCCAGGCGGCCCGCAACGCGCATCTTTTGAATGTCATCAGGTGTTTTAATTGAAATTGCCATGAAAGTTAGTCCGCAGGTGTCGTTATGGTCGACAAGGTAGAAAGATAAGGCATTGAGTTATGGTATCAGCCCGGCTTGAGGCTGCCAAATTTCATTTGTGAATGGCTAGTCCAACTGCAACAAAAGTTGGTGTCTGGGGCGGGTTTATGGTATAAAGCGCGCCGGCAGATCCGCATTCGGCCTTGAGTGCCAGTGAGGAAATGACCGCAAGTAGTTTAACTGCACTCACATTGTGTAAATAACACACACGTATCGACACATCCGCCGGGGTGCCTTGAGATGACTCGCGTCGTTGTCCGGGTCGGCGTTATGGGATACGTGGAGGCATAACCCCAATCAACTCTAATAGAGGTTTTAATCATGGCAACTGTTTCCATGCGCGACATGCTCCAGGCTGGTGTACACTTTGGTCACCAGACCCGTTACTGGAACCCGAAAATGAAGCCTTTCATCTTCGGCGCACGTAACAAGGTTCACATCATCAACCTGGAAAAAACCGTACCAATGGCCAACCTGGCTTTGGCTGAACTGACCAAGATCTCTTCCCGTAAAGGTAAGATCCTGTTCGTTGGTACCAAGCGCGCAGCAAGCGAAGCGGTAAAAGAATATGCTAACGGCTGCGATCAGTTCTTCGTGAACCATCGCTGGTTGGGCGGCATGCTGACTAACTGGAAAACCGTTCGTCAGTCAATCAAACGTTTGAAAGATCTGGAAATCCAGTCCCAAGACGGCACCTTCGACAAGCTGACCAAGAAAGAAGCGCTGATGCGCACTCGTGAACTGGCCAAGCTGGAAAACTCCCTGGGTGGTATCAAGGACATGGGTGGTCTGCCAGACGCTCTGTTTGTTATCGATGCCGATCACGAACACATCGCGATCAAAGAAGCCAACAACCTGGGTATCCCGGTATTCTCTATCGTTGATACCAACTCAGATCCAGACGGCGTTGACTTCATCATCCCTGGTAACGACGACGCAATCCGTGCAATCAAATTGTACCTGACCGCCGTTTCTGCCGCCATCCGTGAAGGTCGTTCTCAAGATCTGGCCGTTCAGGCGGAAGAAAGCTTCGTAGAAGCTGAATAATAAGGTCAAGCCCTTATTAACCAGGTATTGAATATGTTGGTTAGGGGGGCCTTTAAGGGCCCCCTTTGCTTATCTGAATGAGAACTATCTCCGAGCGAGATAACCGAGGAAAAAGAAATGGCTGATATTACCGCTGCCCTGGTAAAAGAACTGCGTGAGCGTACCAGCGCAGGTATGATGGATTGCAAAAAAGCGCTGATCGAATCTAACGGCGACATCGAGCTGGCAATCGAAAACATGCGTAAATCTGGCGCGATCAAAGCGGCGAAAAAAGCAGGCAACGTAGCTGCTGACGGCGTGATCAAAACCAAGATCGAAGGCAACTTCGGCATGATCGTGGAAGTTAACTGCCAGACCGACTTCGTTGCTAAAGACGGCGGTTTCCAGGCTTTCGCTGACAAAGTGTTGGATGCGGCTTTTGCTGGCAAAATCACTGACGTTGACGTGCTGAAAGCGCAGTTCGAAGAAGAGCGTGTGGCGCTGGTGGCAAAAATCGGTGAGAACATCAACATTCGCCGCATTGCTGCCCTGGAAGGCGACGTGTTGGGTAGCTACCTGCACGGTGCTCGCATCGGTGTTCTGGTTGCCGCTACCAAAGGCGCGGATGAAGAGCTGGTTAAGCAGCTGGCAATGCACGTTGCCGCTAGCAAGCCTGAATTCGTTAAGCCTGAAGATGTGTCTGCTGAAGTGGTAGAGAAAGAGTACCAAGTTCAGTTGGACATCGCCATGCAGTCTGGCAAGCCGAAAGAAATCGCAGAGAAGATGGTTGAAGGCCGCATGAAGAAATTCACCGGCGAAGTCTCTCTGACCGGTCAGCCTTTCGTGATCGAACCAAGCAAGAGCGTTGCTCAGGTGCTGAAAGAGCACAACACTGACGTAACCAATTTCATCCGCTTTGAAGTGGGTGAAGGCATCGAGAAAGTTGAAGCTGACTTTGCTGCTGAAGTTGCAGCAATGAGCAAACAGTCTTAATGCTGTAAATGGAGCCGCCGCGAGGCGGCTCCATTTTATCCAGCCAGAGAAACGCCGATGCTGGGCCCCGTGTGCCCAGGCTAATCGGTTGAAAACCCCAATACTATTACTACTGCTTCTTAGGACAGAACACCATGGCAACCAATGCAAAACCCGTTTATCAGCGTATCCTGCTCAAACTGAGTGGTGAAGCCCTGCAAGGTGCAGAAGGCTTTGGGATCGACGCTAGCGTTTTGGATCGCATGGCTCAGGAAGTAAAAGAGCTGGTCGAGCTGGGCATCCAGGTCGGTGTAGTTATTGGCGGTGGCAATCTTTTCCGTGGTGCAGGTCTGGCACAAGCCGGCATGAACCGCGTAGTGGGCGACCACATGGGAATGCTGGCTACCGTGATGAACGGCCTGGCTATGCGTGATGCACTGCACCGTGCCTATGTGAACGCCCGCCTGATGTCTGCCATTCCATTGAATGGCGTATGTGACAACTACAGCTGGGCAGAGGCGATCAGCCTGCTGCGTAACAACCGCGTGGTGATTTTCTCCGCCGGTACGGGTAATCCGTTCTTTACCACTGATTCTGCGGCCTGCCTGCGCGGCATCGAAATTGAAGCCGATGTGGTATTGAAAGCGACTAAAGTGGATGGTGTATACTCCGCTGACCCGGTGAAAAACCCGGACGCAACGCTGTACGAACAGATCACCTACCAGGACGTGTTGGAACGTGAGTTAAAAGTGATGGATCTGGCGGCGTTTACGCTGGCCCGCGACCATGGCTTGCCGATCCGCGTATTCAACATGAACAAGCCGGGCGCACTGCGTCGCGTGGTGATGGGTGAGAACGAAGGTACTCTGATCACTAAATAACGGCTGTTTGGCCAAATTTCGCAGGAGCGGGTAACGCCAGGCGTTGTGTGCTTCTGATAAGTAAAATTCACGGGCTATACTTTTCAGTACAGCCTGCCAAGTAACCAGCTTCCAAGGGTTCGCAACGTGATTAATGAAATCAGAAAAGATGCTGATTCACGCATGGAAAAAAGCGTCGAAGCATTCAAAAACCAAATCAGCAAGATCCGTACTGGCCGTGCTTCTCCAAGCATCCTGGACGGCATCATGGTGGAATACTATGGTTCAGCAACGCCGCTGCGCCAACTGGCCAACGTCACGGTAGAAGATTCCCGTACGCTGGCGATCAACCTGTTTGACCGTTCTCTGGGCCAGGCAGTAGAAAAAGCCATTATGTCTTCCGATCTGGGCCTGAACCCGAGCTCGGCCGGCACCGTGATCCGAGTTCCACTTCCTCCGCTGACGGAAGAGCGTCGTAAGGATCTGATCAAGGTCGTACGTGGCGAAGCAGAGCAGGGCCGTGTCGCCGTGCGTAACGTGCGCCGCGATGCCAACGATAAAGTGAAGGCACTGCTGAAAGACAAAGAAATCAGCGAAGATGAAGATCGCCGTTCACAAGACGACATCCAGAAAATGACCGATGCTTACATCAAACTGCTTGATGCGGCGTTGGCAGATAAAGAAAAAGAACTGATGGATTTCTAATCTCCATCGCCTTGAAATAGAGCGTCGCCTTGGCGGCGCTTTATTTTTTGTGGTGCAGATCTCGTTTTATCGTACGCACAGAGCGTAAACCAGCCATGATGCAAGTTACACTGTGGTGTACCTCCGATCTCATCACGTAGTAGATTCAGAGCGATCTCATGAAGCAACTGACAATTCTGGGTTCCACCGGTTCCGTGGGGACCAGCACCCTGGCCGTGGTCAGGGAAAATCCCGACCTTTTCGCGATCAAGGCACTAGTCGCTGGCCGTAATGTGGCGGTCATGGCGCAGCAGTGCATAGAGTTCCGCCCGAGCTATGCGGCAATGGCCGATGAGCAGGCCGCGAATGAGTTACGTGCCGTGCTGGCAGAAAACGGTGTGAAAACCGACGTGCTGGCAGGTGAAAAGGCAGCCTGCGAGCTGGCCGCATTAGACGACGTCGATCAGGTGACGGCCGCGATTGTCGGGGCTGCGGGGCTGTTGCCCACCTTGGCTGCTATTCGTGCCGGTAAGCAGGTACTGCTGGCTAACAAAGAGTCTCTGGTTACCTGTGGCCGACTGTTTATGGACGCGGTGCAAAAGAGCCAGACACAACTGTTGCCGTTGGACAGTGAGCACAACGCCATCTTCCAGAGCCTGCCAGAAAGCATCCAACGCCAATTGGGTTATAGCTCTCTTGAAGCCCACGGTGTTTCGCGCATCGTACTGACCGGTTCTGGTGGCCCGTTCCGTACTACGCCAATGGAACAGTTCGCCACTATGACGCCGGATCAAGCCTGCGCTCATCCCAACTGGTCGATGGGGCGCAAGATCTCGGTGGATTCCGCCACCATGATGAACAAGGGGCTGGAGTATATCGAAGCCCGCTGGCTGTTCAACGCCTCAGCAGAGCAGATGGAAGTCATCCTCCACCCGCAGTCGGTGATCCACTCCATGGTGCGCTATGCCGATGGTAGCGTGTTGGCCCAACTGGGAACGCCGGATATGCGCACGCCTATCGCCCATGCCATGGCTTATCCACAGAGAGTCAGTTCCGGGGTGGCAGCGTTAGATTTCTGCCGTATCGGGGCGCTGACCTTCTCTGAGCCGGAGCGTGAGCGCTATCCTTGTCTGTATTTGGCAATCGAAGCCTTCGACGCAGGCCAGGCGGCAACCACCGCCCTCAACGCGGCCAATGAAATTGCCGTGGCGGCATTCTTGCAGCAACAGATTCGTTTTACCGATATTTCAGCCGTGAACCAAAAGGTTGTTGAATGTATGGCGCTGCCGGAGCCAACCAGCATTGAGATGGTACTGGAGATCGATCGCCAGGCGCGTGAGGTGGCTAGCGGTTTAGTTCGTAACATGCGGGTGTAATCACTTGAGCGGGTTATGCCATGGGCAAATTCGGCTCTGCTACATTGTCTGAATTTGCTTGTAAAGTCGCCAGGCCGCCGTGTGGCCGTTTGTTCAGGCTTCACGGAGGTGTTATAGTCTGCGCCATAATCACCGGTTATACCGTTGAATAAAGGCCGGATTGGCAGCCCTTTTTACCTGACAAACGCGGCCAATAGTGCCGTGCCAAGCCAGAAGACGGGTAAAACTTACGCCAATCTTTGCCGGGAGCTCCCTGGAGCACAAGGCAGGCAGACTGAAAAGCTGTGTCAGGCACACGGCTTTTTTTGCGCGTAAGGTCCGATATTCCGGCAAGGCTATGGTGTTTCTACCGAGGAAATAAGTACGAGTTATGTCGTCCGCAAACCAACAAGAAGCTAATCTTTCTGCTCATGGGCCACGTCATGTCGCGATCATTATGGACGGCAATGGGCGTTGGGCTAAACGCCAGGGCAAGTTACGTGTCTTCGGTCATAAAGCAGGGGTGAAATCGGTACGCCGTGCGGTCAGTTTTGCCGCCAGTCACCATTTGGATGCACTCACGCTTTATGCCTTCAGCAGCGAAAACTGGAACCGCCCGGCGCAGGAAGTCTCCGCCCTGATGGAGCTTTTTGTCCGCGCACTGGACAGCGAAGTAAAAAGCCTGCATAAACATAATGTCAGGTTGCGTGTGATCGGTGATGTCAGCCGGTTTAGCGCACGTTTGCAAGAGCGTATCCGCCGCTCGGAGCAACTGACAGAAAATAACGATGGCCTGACGCTTAACGTTGCTGCCAATTACGGTGGCCGTTGGGATATTATTCAGGGAGTGAAGGATCTGGCCGAGCAAGTGCAGCAGGGTACGCTGTGCGTAGATCAGATCAGCGAAGAGTTACTGGGCGAGCGCGTCTGCATGAGCGATCTGTCTCCGGTGGATCTGGTGATCCGTACCGGTGGCGAACATCGCATCAGTAACTTTTTGTTGTGGCAAATTGCTTACGCCGAGCTTTACTTTACTGATGTACTCTGGCCAGATTTTGATGAACTTGTCTTTGAAGGTGCGCTGAATGCATTTGCACAACGCGAGCGTCGCTTCGGAGGAACAACACCTATCGACGCCAATGCGTCCTAGGGGGAACTTTTGCTGAAGTCTCGCATCATAACGGCTCTGATTTTAATTCCGATTGTTATCGCAGCGCTGTTCTTGCTGCCGCCGATGGGCTTTGCCCTGGTAACACTCGCTGTGTGCATGTTAGCCGCCTGGGAATGGGGGCAGTTAGCTGGCTTTGCTGCCCGCCCCCAACGTATCTGGCTGGCGATATTATGCGGCTTCCTGTTGGCGCTGATGATGCTCAGCGTGCCCGCCTACCATCAGTCTGTTCACCAATTGCAGATCGCTGGCCCGTTGTGGCTGTCGCTGGGCTGGTGGCTGGTGGCTCTGCTGCTGGTGCTGTTCTACCCAGGCTCGGCGGCGCTGTGGCGTAATTCACGCTCCTTGCGGCTGGTATTTGGCCTGTTGACCATCGTGCCGTTTTTCTGGGGCATGCTGGCACTGCGCCAATTCGGCTATGAAGAGAATCATTTTACCGGTGCCTGGTGGTTGCTGTACGTTATGCTGCTGGTCTGGGGCGCGGATTCTGGCGCCTATATGTTCGGCAAGCTGTTTGGCAAACACAAGCTGGCACCGAAGGTCTCCCCGGGCAAAACCTGGGAAGGGCTGATCGGCGGTCTGGTAACGTCAGCCGTGATTTCATGGCTGTTTGGCCGCTATGCGCCGCTGAACGTGGTACCTATGACCCTATTGATCTGTTCGGTGATTGCGGCGTTGGCCTCGGTGCTGGGCGATCTGACGGAAAGCATGTTCAAACGTGAAGCCGGTATCAAGGACAGTGGTCATCTGATCCCGGGGCACGGTGGTATTCTGGATCGTATCGATAGCCTGACCGCAGCGGTACCGGTATTTGCCTGCTTGATGCTGTTAGTGTTTTAATCCGTCATCGGCGGGGGGAGTAAAGGGATTCTATGGTCAGCGTACTCTGGAACTTGGTCGCGTTTATTATCGCTCTGGGTATATTGATCACCGTGCATGAGTTCGGGCACTTTTGGGTGGCCCGTCGCTGTGGCGTCCGTGTGGAGCGTTTCTCTATCGGCTTTGGCCGTGCGCTATGGCGCCGCACCGATCGCCAGGGCACCGAATATGTCGTCGCCATGATCCCCCTTGGCGGCTATGTCAAAATGCTCGATGAGCGCGTCGAAACGGTAGCTCCCGAGCTGCGTCACGAGGCGTTCAACAATAAAACCGTCAGCCAGCGCGCAGCGATTGTCAGCGCGGGTCCCATTGCCAATTTCCTGTTTGCCATTCTTGCCTATTGGATCGTCTTTATCATCGGTGTGCCGAGCTATCGCCCGGTTATCGGCGAAATTGCTCCGCAATCTATTGCCGCCAAGGCCGAAATTTCTCCGGGAATGGAACTTAAGTCCGTTGACGGTATCGAAACGCCTGACTGGGAATCCGTTCGTCTGGCGTTGGTGACTAAAATCGGTGATGCGCAAACCGAGGTAGAAATTGCTCCGTTTGGTTCTTCACAAAAGGTGAGCAAGACCCTGGATCTGCGCCACTGGAGCTTTGAGCCGGACAAAGAAGATCCCGTGCGTTCTCTAGGCATGATCCCGCGTGGCCCGCAGATTGAATCCGTGCTGGCAGAAGTACAGGCCGGGTCGGCTGCGCAAAAGGCGGGTTTACAAGCGGGGGACAGGATCGTTAAAGTCGATGGTCAGCTACTTGGCCGTTGGGTTACCTTGGTTAAACGTATCCACAATGCTCCAGGGCAACCGCTGGTTTTAGAGATCGAAAGAAACGGCGCCCCCTTGTCTTTAACGCTGATACCGGATACAAAGCCGGTGGGAAAAGATAAGTCGGTGGGTTTTGCTGGCATTATTCCAAAAGTGTTGCCGTTGCCGGACGAGTACAAAACGATTCGCCAGTATGGGCCGTTCCCTGCGCTGTATCAGGCTGGGGACAAAACCTGGCAACTGATGCATCTTACGGTCAGTATGTTGGGGAAATTAATTACCGGTGATGTGAAGCTGAACAACCTGAGTGGCCCAATTTCCATTGCACAGGGAGCAGGGGCGTCAGCAGGGGTTGGGTTCGTGTATTATATGATGTTTCTGGCGTTGATTAGCGTCAAC
>NZ_JBKJYW010000277.1:0-4912 GCF_046715635.1 Serratia sp. (in: enterobacteria) | reverse complement strand
CCACAGGCAGTGATGGAGATTGTCAGCAGCGTGCCGCACAGCGAAGAGATGCTGGCTGCGGCCTGGTTGCATGACACCGTAGAAGATACCCCCTCTACGCTGGCCGATATCGAAAGCCATTTTGGCCTGCAGGTTGCCAGCCTGGTCGCGATGTTGACCAACGTCAGCGTCGGTAGCACGGAGAATCGCTATCAACGCAAGAACCGCGATCGTCGCCACAGCGCCAACGCCTCGCCACAGGCCAAAACCATCAAGCTGGCGGATTTGATCGACAACACCCGTTCCCTGCTGCAATACGATAGCCACTTCGCCAAAACCTATCTGGTGGAAAAACAGCGCCTGCTGGAAGTGCTGACCGAAGGCGACCCACAGCTGTGGAAGCAGGCTAGCTATATTATCGAACAGGGTTTGCAAACCCTGCTGCTGCCACCGCATAACGTCCCGGCCCGTTGGTTTGACCATGCCCGGCAGCGCTACCAGGAAAACGATCTGGCCCGAGGCGTATGAAGCACGGTTATTGAGTGGCTACCCTATCGGGAGGGAGCTACTCACCCTTCGGCGGAAAAATAAAAGTCAAACAAAGTAATAAATCGTGATATACGCAGAGTTAATACTATCAGATAACTAGTTACACGGAAAATCAGAGCTTCTCCATCATTTAATTATTATTATTAATTTTCGCTATTCACTTATCATTATAATAGTGACTTTTGTCTTTATTAATCAATAGTACAACCATTGCTTTAACCCATGCATCATCACATTATAAAAACAGGTTCTAGCCCATGAGCCCTTTAATCCATGCCTTCCCACTTGATTTTTTATTTAAAGAATAGGGATCGCGGGTGAAGTAACAATAATAAAGGAACGTGATCTCAATGCATAAAATCAACAAACCACTCATTGCCAAATTATCACCGATCTGTTTTTTCAGCTTAGTCGCATGGGGAGCCGTGGCCCATGCGGCAATTACCCCATCTGCTCCCGCAGCCGGTGGCCCTGGTGTCCATGCCGGTGCCAATGGCAGCACGGTGGTCAATATCAACGCCGCAGGCAAAGGTGGCGTCTCTCACAACGTCTACACTCAGTTTGACGTGGGCAGCGGCGGCGTCGTGCTCAACAACAGCGCGGTGGGTTCAAACTCGCAGCTTGCCGGTCATATCGCCGGGAACGCCAACCTGGCCGGTGGTTCAGCCTCCATCATCCTCAACGAAGTCAATTCCACCAGAGCCAGCCAGTTGAACGGCATGATGGAGGTCGCAGGCCAGAAGGCACAGGTTATCGTCGCCAACCCTTCAGGTATTACCTGTAGCGGCTGTGGTTTTATTAATACCGACCGGGCAACCCTAACGACCGGTCAGGCGCAGGTGGCTAACGGAACCCTGCTCGGTTATACCGTCGAAAAAGGAACCATCACCATCAATGGTGACGGCCTGCACGCCTCGGATGTCGATTACACCGACCTGATCTCGCGTGCCGTAAAGATTGATGCAGAGCTACGTGCCGACGACCTGAACATCACCATTGGCCGCAATATCGTTAATGCAGATAATACCCGGGCCAGCGCATTGGCCCCTGCTGGCGGTGCCCCGGTCGTGGGCATTGACGTTGCCAAATTGGGCGGTATGTACGCCAACAAGATCACCTTGGTCAGCACCGAGCGTGGCGTTGGTGTCCGCAATGCGGGGACCATAGGTGCCGCAGTGGGCGATCTTAATATCACCACAGATGGCGTTCTGGAGAATAAATGGAAAATCAGTTCTGAACGACATCTCAATATCACCGGCGTTCGCGGCAGCAAAAATGATAGCGGTCGTGGGCTGAGTAATGCGGTGGGAGCCATGATCCAGGCCACCAGCAACATCAAGATCGATATCGCTAACAGCAAGCTGAGCAATCGCGGGACTATCCGCTCCGATGCCAATATTACCGCCGCCAGCGGTGACTTGGATAATAAGCAAGGTGCCATCCTGAGCAAAGGTATCCTGAATATGGATCACCGCTACGTCAACAACGCTGGCGGTATAATCCTCGGCATGCAGGGGATCGAGCTGTCCTCAAATCGTATTGATAATACTAAGGGAGTGATCAGTTCCAGTGACAATGAAGGTAATGGTGACGGTGACCTCACTATCTACACGGCTGGCAACCCATTGAACAACACTGGCGGTACCCTCAAATCCAGCCGCGAACTGAATCTTGATGTCGCCCACCTGGTTAATCACTCAGGGGTGATTAGCGGCAAAAATGATGTGTTGATTAACAGTGCCAGCCTGAATAACACCGCTGGGCTCGTGGAGGCATCCAACTACCTGAATATCAACGTCCAGAACGGTACCCTCACCAATAGCGACACCCTCACCTATAGCGACCGGAAAACCGGGCTGCACAGTGGCGAAGGTGGCATGACGCTGATTGCGGGCTCGATCAACAACGCCAATGGCCAGATCACGTCACAGGGTGACGTGGTGGTTAATACCTCCTCTGCGTTGAGGAATGGCAGCGGCACCATCGAAAGCACCGGCAATAATATAGTGGTGAATACCAACGGTCTTGATAACGGCAAAGGGGTGATAAAATCAGGGCATGATACGTTGATCGTGGCCAACTCGATCGCCAACGCCCAGGGCAATATCAGCGCCGATGGCCAAGCGACTCTGTCTTTGTCAGGCAGCTACAGCCACTACGGCAGCCTGAGCGGTAAACAAGGCGTCAATCTCCATGCTGAGATTGGCACCGTATCTAACTACGGCACCTTATCATCCACAGAAGGCCTGACCACGGTCAACACCCGCAGCTTCTACAACCAGCGCGGTGCCGTTGTCGACAGCCAGGCAGGCTTACACCTGGGGCTGGGTAAGACTGCGACTTTCTCTAACAGCGGCAACATTAACGGCCCGATCTCTATCTCGATCAATCAGTAATCCCCACCGCCAGCAGGCGGCCCTCATAAGGGGCAGCCTGATTTTTATGATCACGTTTCCAGATGCACTCTATAAGGATATGGCTCCATGCAGGTTCGTTTTTCCGCGTCGGTGTTATTGGCATTGTTGATCCCTGCGGCTCAGGGGGCGGAAAATGCTCAACTCATTGAACAACAAGTCAGTCATCAGCAAGAGCAGGATAAGGCGCGTTACGACCAATTGGCCACTCAGGGTAAAGATATCCGAGCCGCCGACGCCGGTAGCCAAAGTTCAAGGATCGTTTTCCCTCAGGAGCCTGCCTGCTTTGAGATCCAACAGGTCATCCTCAATAAAGATGCACAGATCCCCCGCTGGCTACCCTTGCAAAAACTCACCGTTCAGGCCGAAGGACGCTGCCTGGGCATAGAGGGCGTGCGCACGCTGGCGACGGCTCTGCAAAATAAACTCATCCGGCACGGCTACATCACCACCCGCGTCGTCGTTCCCCCGCAGGATCTGAAACAGGGCGTATTGACGTTGACGGTGCTCTCTGGCGTGATTGGCAATATCAGCTTCAGTGCAGACAGCGACAAGTACGCCAATCTGTCCACCACCTTCCCCGGACATTCAGGCGATTTGCTGGATCTGCGGGCCATTGAACAAGGCTTGGAAAACATCCAGCGTATTCCCGGGGCCGACGCGAACGTGATCCTCCGCCCGGGAGAACAGGCCGGGGGCACGGATATCGAAATCCAACGTACCCAACCCTCGTTCTGGCGCGTGGGTGGCTGGTTCGATGATTCCGGTAGTAAATATACTGGCCGCTATCAAAGTGGCGTGGCGCTCTATCTGGATAACCCTACCTCGTTAAACGATTTGTTTTATGTGGCCATCGGGCGGGATTTGCACTTCCAAAACCAGCGCAACTCGAAAAATGGCTCCCTGTATTATTCGGTACCCTTCGGTTTTTGGTCCGTGGATATGTACGCCAGCCGCAGTGAGTATTTACAGAACATCGCCGGCATCTGGACCGATTTTCAATACCAGGGCACAAGCGATAACCTGAGCCTGAAGGTGAACCGCCTGCTGTACCGTAATGCCAATCAGAAAACCACGTTCAGCCTTCAGCTGTTAAAAAACCGCTCCCACTACTATTTGAACGAGACCAAAATTGACATCCAGGATCGCAACGTCACCAACGCCATCGCCAGGCTGAATCATCGCCACTACGTCGGCCAATCTACCGTTGACGCGATGGTCGGCTATCAACGTAATACGTCGTGGTTTGGGGCGCAGCAACAGGCTGGCGCTCGTTCGCCAAGCCGTATCGTCAATCTCGATCTGAGCGCACGGGTGCCTTTTACCCTGTTCGGACAATCGATGAGCTATCAGCCCCGCTATCAGCAGCAATACAGCCCCGACGCCCTTGCCATCCAGGATCAATTTAGTCTCGGCAACCGCTGGACGGTGCGTGGCTTTGACGGGGAGTTCAACCTGGCGGCCAACAAGGGATACTCTTTGCGTAACGATGTTAACCTGAACCTGCCCAGGTTAAATCAACAGCTCTATGCCGGTATTGATTACGGCAAGGTCAGCGGGAGAAACGGGAATTTTACCTCCGGCCATTTGGCGGGTGGCGTGATCGGTATCAGAGGTGGGCTAGGTGCGGTCAGTTATGACGCTTTTGCCGGTATCCCCCTATCAAAACCGGATAATTTCACCACCAGCCCGGTGAGTCTGGGTTTCACCCTACAGTGGCAGCTTTGAGCCAATAGAGAGTACCGTGTCGCCCCTCACCCTAACCCTCTCCCACAGGGAGAGGGGACCGATCGAGTTGGCTGATTTTTCTGCGTAATACCCCACCATCCATCTTCACCCTCTCTCACTTCCCGAAGATGCACGGACCAACAAAGTGCTCAGTACAGCTCCCTCTCCCTGTGGGAGTGTACAGACCGGGGACATGGTAGACAGGTGTTCAAGGACATGGTGAACACTTTTTAACATCCTTT
>NZ_JBKJYW010000276.1:0-9802 GCF_046715635.1 Serratia sp. (in: enterobacteria) | reverse complement strand
GCGCCTGCAGGCACCAGCGACTCCACACGCACCTGGTTAGGTTCAATGTCATAACCCGCCTCACGTGCCAGGATCACCAGCTTACGCATCACGTCTTGTCCTGACAGGTCAACACGCGGATCCGGTTCCGTCAGCCCCTGCTGCCAAGCCTGATCCACCAGCTCGGTGAACGGCACCGTGCCGTCAAACTGCAGGAACAGCCAGGAAAGCGTGCCGGAGAAGATGCCGCTGATCGCCAGGATGCTGTCCCCGCTGTCGCGCAGATCGCGCACGGTATGGTTCACCGGTAGCCCGGCCCCCACGGTGGCGTTATACAGCCAGTGGCGGCCCGTTTTGGCAAACGCATCGCGGATCTGGCGGTAATTGGCGCTGCATGAGGCCCCCGCCAGCTTGTTGGCGCTGATCACATGGAAACCATAGCTGGCAAAGTCCAGATATTGCTCCGCCAACTCCCCGCTGGCGGTGACGTCTAGCACCACCAGATCGTCGAACGGGTGCGCCCGCATCCACAGGAACAGCGACTCTTCGTCCAGCTCCTGGGCTTCATCTTCAAAGAACGCCAGCGCACGGCTGGCATCCAGCCCTTCGTAATTGAGCAGGCTGCGACGGCTATCCACCACCCCTGCCAGGCTAAACTCAAAGCCGCTGCGCGCGGAGATATTCTTCTGTTCGCGAGCAAACAGTTCCAACCAACGTGAACCAATATTTCCTTTGCCAAACAGCACCAGGCCAATACGCTTTTCCGCACGGAACAGCGTTTGGTGCAGGCCCTGGATCAGCAGACCGGTCGGCCCCTGACGCAGCACGGCCACCAGGCTGATACCATCTTCGGCCTGCCAGATGAACTCCACCGGCTGGTCCTTCAACTGCTGATAGAAACGATGGCTATGCAGTGGATTCTTGCACACGCCCGCGCCCACCAACGCTACCAGCGCCAACCCTTCACGCAGTTGCAGTTCACCCGGTAATCCGGCCTCCTGCAAAATGCGCAACACGCTGCCCACCACTTCCGAGGTGTAGCACAGCTGGATCAGGTTACGGTCAGGATGAACCCCTACGGCCAGCGGTTTGATCTGCGCACGCTTGAGCACCAGATCCAACTCTTTCTGCGCCAGCTTGAAGTCATGCTGCGGCGCAACGCTGAGTTCGATCAGGCAGACATCATCGTGGCTGGTCACAATTTTGGCACCGGTACCGGAAGCCAGCACGCGCTCGATACGGGTCGACCCCTGTTCCGGCTGATAGCTGCAACGCAGTTGCAGATCGATATCGCTGCCAGACACCGGCTGCAAGGTTCGGGTATGTAGCACCGGAGCTGCCAGACGGGCCAATTCGCTGGCCTCATCCAGGCGCAACAGCGGCAGCAGGCAGGCATCTTTCACTTTGCGCGGATCCGCGCTGTAAACCCCGGCCACGTCGCTCCAGATGGTGACTCGCTCCACACCGGCCAATGCGCCAACCTGCGTGGCAGAATAGTCACTGCCGTTGCGCCCCAACAGCACGGTTTCACCGCTGTCATTACGCGAAATAAAACCGGTTACCACCAGACGTTTGCCCGGATGTTGTGCCAGCAGTTGCTGCAATAACGGATAGGAACGGCCTTCGTCGACCTGCGGCTGTGCCGCACGTTCGGCACGGAGGAAATCTCGCGCGTCCAGCCATGCCGCCTGCATGTCCTGCTTGTTCAGCACCGCAGCCATCAGGCGGGCTGACCAGATCTCGCCGTGCCCCACCACTTCGGCATACACCGCATCATCAACCTTGCCGTCCAGCAGGATCGCCAGGCGCTCAAGATCGTGGATAAATTCGGCAATCAGCGATTCCGCCGTTTGTGCAGGCAACAACCCGCCGATCAGCTCACTGTGGTAACGGCGCAGCGTTTGCTGCACCTGATGCGCGGACAGACGATCGCTCTGGCTGAGCTTCAACCAGCTAATCAGTTGGTTGGTGGTGCTACCCGCCGCCGACACTACCATCATGTCACCCGGCTGACTGTATTCGGCCATGATCCCGGCCACCCGCAGATAACACTTCACATCTGCCAGGCTGCTGCCGCCAAATTTGTGCAGTTGACGCCCGCTAACCGGCCCTGCTACCGCAATTGCATTCATGACTTACCTCGTAGCCGCCGCCTGGAAGGCTTGTTCCAGATCGGCAATCAAATCTTCGCTGTCTTCAATCCCCACGGAAACACGCAGCAGGCTTTCGGAAATCCCCGCTGCGGCACGCGCTTCTGGCGCCATACCGGCGTGAGTCATGGTTGCCGCATGTGAGATCAGGCTTTCTACGCCCCCCAGGGATTCCGCCAGCGTAAACAGCTCCAGAGCAGACAGGAAACGGCGCAGCAGCGCTTCATCTCCGTCCAGTTCAAAGCTGAGCATGGCACCGAACCCACGTTGCTGGCGGCACGCGATCTCATGGCCAGGGTTTTCTGGCAAGGAAGGATGATACAGCTTTTTGACCAAGGGTTGCTGCTGTAAATAACCGACAATTGCCTCGGCATTATGCTGTGCGGCCTTGATACGCGGCGACAGGGTACGCATCCCCCGCAATAACAAATAGCTATCGAATGCCGCGCCGGTGACGCCAATATTATTGGCCCACCAAGCCAGCTCGACTGCCAGATCTTTATCTTTAGCAATCACCGCGCCCGCAACCACGTCGGAGTGACCGTTGAGGTATTTCGTACAAGAGTGGACGACCAGATCGGCACCCAGTTCGATCGGCTGTTGCAGCGCCGGGCTGAGGAAGGTGTTGTCTACCACGGTCAGCGCACCGGCTTCGTGAGCAGCTTTACAGATGGCGGCAATATCCACCACGCGTAAAAGCGGGTTGCTTGGGCTTTCGATCAGCACCAACTTCGGCTTTTGTGCCAACGCATCGCGCAGTGCGGCTTCATTCCCTTGATCGACAAACAACACCCGATACGCCCCGCGTTTGCTCAGGCTATCGAACAGACGGTAGCTACCGCCGTAGCAATCATGAGGGGCCACCAGCAGATCGCCCGGTTTGAGAAATACCGTGGTCACCAGATGGATCGCCGACATCCCGCTCCCGGTCATCACCGCCCCCGCACCTCCTTCCAACTCTGCCAGCGCACGCTGCACGACATCACGCGTCGGGTTACCACGGCGTGAGTAATCATGAGCTCGGGGCTGGTTGAAATCGGTAAAGTTATAAGTGCTGGAAAGATGGATCGGCGGGACGACGCAGCCGTACTGTTCGTCATCATTCAGGCCGCTACGTACGGCAATCGTGGCTGGTTTACGCGTCATAGGGTGGCTCGGCTCTCGGAAAGTGGGGGAATGAGGCCTAAAGATTAACCGCAGTGGATATAGACGTCAATACATCTGGACATCTAAACTTCTTTGCGTATAGATTGAGCAAAGGGACAATACCCGCTAAAATTATGGCGGTTTGTAATGACGATAAGATGTTAGCCCAACAATGCATAGGCATAGCCTATTAAATCATCAGATTCAGTGACCCTTATCGCGTAAAGTAGACATTTATTTAGTGAGCACAGTGAAGATCGGGCATAATTGGCCGGTTTTTAGAATTTTGTATTTTTCAGACAATTTTAAGGTGTCCCATGGCTGAGTGGAACGGCGAGTATGTCAGCCCTTACGCTGAACACGGTAAAAAGAGCGAGCAAGTCAAAAAAATCACGGTATCCATTCCGCTGAAGGTGCTGAAAATCCTGACGGATGAACGGACTCGTCGCCAGGTAAACAACCTGCGCCACGCCACCAACAGCGAACTGCTGTGTGAAGCATTCCTGCACGCCTTTACCGGCCAGCCGCTGCCGAACGATGAAGACCTGCGCAAAGAACGCAGTGACGAAATCCCGGAAGCCGCGAAAGTACTGATGCGAGAATTGGGTGTCGACCCTGATACCTGGGAATATTGATCCTGCCTGCACCGAAGGCACAAACGAAAAAAGGCGCCCGAAGGCGCCTTTTTCATCTGACGATAAGAAAACTTATTTCTTAACGCCTGGTACGCTGAAACGCTTGTTGAAGCGGTCAACGCGGCCACCGGTAGCAACGTCACGCTGCTTGCCAGTGTAGAACGGGTGGCATTCGCCACAAACGTCCAGGTTCAGATCGTGACCCACGGTAGAGCGGATTTTGATCACGTTACCGCAAGAGCAGTTTGCAGTAACTTCTTCGTATTTAGGGTGAATACCTTTTTTCATGGGAGAACCTCAGTTAAGGCCGTGTCGCTATCCAGCCCTGTTCCGCCAGACACCACACGTGGTTGATAATAGGTTTTGATATGGGATTATACCAAAGGCGGCAAATTATACAGAATAAAATGTAGCGCGCAATCGGATCCGTACATTTGCCAGCCTACCGTGTAAACTAGTCAACACTTTTTTCTACCTGGACAGCCACATGCCTGTTGTACACGTTGCTCTACCGGTTCCCCTTGCCCGCACCTTCGATTATCTGCTGCCCGCAGGCCTGCAGCCGGTCATCGGCGCGCGCGTCAGTGTGCCTTGGGGAAAGCAACGGGCGATAGGCATCATCACCGGCAGCAGCGAAAGCAGTGAACTGCCGCTGGAAAGGCTCAAGCCCATCGATAACCTGCTGGATAACGACTCGCTGTTCACCACCAGCCTGTGGCGCATCCTGCTGTGGGCCAGCGAATACTACCATTACCCGATCGGTGAAGTGTTGTTCCATGCGTTGCCCATTCTACTGCGTCAAGGTAAACCCGCAGAAGCCGCCCCGCTGTGGCAATGGTTTGCTACCGAACAGGGGCGCGCAACCCCGCCGGAAAGCCTGAAGCGTGCGCCAAAGCAGCAACAGGCACTGGCGGCACTACTGCAACGCCCGGTGTATCGCCATCAGGTCAGCGAACTGGAACTGACGGAAAGCGCGCTCCAGGCGCTACGTGCCAAAGGCTTGATCGACCTGCGTTCGCAAGCGGTGGCAACGCAGGATTGGCGGCCAGGTTTTGCCGTACTCGGTGAACGGCTGCGGCTCAATACCGAACAGGCCACCGCCGTGGGCGCTATCCGCAGTGAAGACGATCAGTTTGCCGCCTGGCTGCTGGCCGGGGTCACCGGCTCCGGCAAAACCGAAGTTTATCTCAGCGTGCTGGAAAATATTCTGGCGAAAGGTAAGCAGGCGCTGGTGTTGGTGCCGGAGATCGGTCTGACCCCGCAGACCATCGCTCGCTTTCGCGAACGCTTCAACGCGCCGGTAGAAGTCCTGCACTCCGGCCTGAACGACAGCGAACGGTTGGCCGTTTGGCTTCGCGCCCGTAGCGGTGAAGCTGCCATTGTGATAGGCACCCGCTCGGCGTTGTTCACCCCCTTCTCACGCCTTGGGGTGATCATCATCGACGAAGAACACGACAGTTCCTATAAACAGCAGGAAGGCTGGCGCTATCACGCTCGCGATCTGGCGGTGTTCCGCGCTCACGCCGAAAATATCCCGCTGGTGATGGGCTCGGCGACACCGGCACTGGAAACGCTGCACAACGTGCAGTTGGGCAAATACCGTCAGCTCAAACTAACCCAGCGGGCGGGCAACGCCAAACCGGCCAATCAGCATCTGATCGATTTGAAAGGCCTGCCGCTGAAGGTCGGGCTCTCTCAGCCCCTGCTGAAAAGCATGCAGCACCACCTGAAGAACGGTAATCAGGTGATCCTGTTCCTTAACCGCCGTGGCTATGCCCCCGCGCTGCTGTGCCATGAGTGTGGCTGGATCGCCGAATGCCAGCGCTGCGATCATTACTATACGTTCCACCAACATCAACGCCAGCTGCGCTGCCACCACTGCGACAGCCAGCGCCCGGTGCCACATCAGTGTCCGCAGTGCGGTACCACCAACCTGGTTTCCGTCGGCGTCGGTACCGAACAGTTGGAGAACGAGTTGGCTCCCCTGTTCCCGGAAACCGCCATTACCCGGATCGATCGCGATACCACCAGCCGCAAGGGATCATTGGAACAGCATCTGGCCGATATTCACCGTGGTGGCCCGCGTATCCTGATCGGCACGCAAATGCTGGCCAAAGGCCACCACTTCCCGGACGTCACCCTGGTGGCGTTGCTCGACGTGGACGGCGCGCTATTCTCCGCCGATTTCCGTTCTGCCGAGCGATTTGCCCAGCTCTATACTCAGGTTTCAGGCCGTGCCGGTCGGGCAGGTAAACAGGGCGAAGTGCTGCTGCAAACCCATCACCCGGAGCATCCGTTACTGCAAATCCTGCTGCAACAGGGCTACGACGCCTTTGCCAAGCAAACCCTGGCCGAGCGTAACAGCGTCTTCCTGCCGCCCTACACCAGCCACATCATCGTGCGTTCGGAAGATCACGACAATCAGCAGGCACCGCTGTTCTTACAGCAGTTGCGCAATCTGTTGGAAGCCAGCCCGCTGAAGGATGATTCGCTATGGGTAATGGGCCCGGTTCCCGCCCTACAACCCAAACGCGGGGGTCGCTTCCGCTGGCAACTCTTGTTGCAACACCCGTCCAGAAAACTGTTACAGCACCTGATAAAAAGCACGTTGCCATTGATTGGCACCCTGCCACAGGCGCGTAAAGTTAAATGGACGTTAGACGTTGATCCCATTGATAGCTGATTAAGAAAATTCTTAATTTCACGGTTAAAAGCAAACGTTTACACCACAATTTGCGAGCGAACTCGAAAAAACCTTCCTACGTCACACTTTTCATGCAAATTAGGTAACAAAAGCGGCCCGTAATCTGTTTAGAATGTCGGTGAAGGCATTTTTTCAGCCAGGCAATGGAATGCTTGAATGTGGATGACGCTAAAAATAACACCACCACCACTGCATGCCAGAATTTGTGAGCAAACTGAAGTAACCGCGTTAGCCGGGTGCTGACGCAAGGAGAAAGGCGTTGGAACACAAGCAAGAATTACCCATGGCGACCATGAAAGACGTTGCCGAAATGGCCGGCGTTTCCACGGCAACCGTGTCGCGTGCGCTGATGAATCCGGAAAAGGTGTCAACGCCAACGCGCCAGAAAGTGGAACAGGCCGTGCTGGCCGTGGGTTACTCCCCTCATGCCCTGACACGCAATATCAAACGCAATGAATCCCGCACCATCCTGGTGATCGTCCCGGACATCTGCGATCCGTTTTTTGCCGACGTGATCCAGGGGATCGAGCAAACGGCAGCGCAGCAGGGTTATCTGGTACTGATCGGCGACTGTGCGCAGCAAAACCAGCAGGAACGCACCTTCGTTAACCTGATCATCACCAAACAAATTGATGGCATGCTGCTGCTCGGCTCCAACCTGCCTTTCGACGCCAGCAAAGAAGAACAGCGCAACCTGCCACCAATGGTGATGGCCAATGAGTTTGCACCAGAGCTGGAACTGCCAACGGTGCATATCGACAACCTGACCGCCGCATTTGAAGCCGTGCATTATCTGCACCAGCTTGGCCACAAACAGATCGCCTGTATCGCCGGGCCAGAACAGATGCCGCTGAGCCATTATCGGTTGCAAGGCTACATTCAGGCGCTACGCCGTAATGGCATTACCGTCGAAAGCAGCTATATTACCCGGGGTGATTTCACCTACGAAGCTGGGGCGCAGGCATTAGCCACACTGATGGCGCTGCCGAAACCGCCAACGGCGGTCTTTTGTCACAGCGATGTCATGGCGATCGGCGTGTTGTCCCAGGCGAAAAAGCTGGGCTTGCGGGTACCGCAGGATCTGTCGATTGTCGGCTTTGACGATATCAAGCTGGCACAGTATTGCGATCCACCGCTGACCACCGTGGCACAGCCCCGCTTCCAGATTGGCCAGCAGGCGATGTTGCTACTGCTGGAACAGTTGCATGGGCAAACCGTGAACAGCGGTTCCCGGCTACTGGACAGTGAATTGATCATCAGAGGCAGCACCGCTGCCCCTAAACGCTAGTCAAATAATTTCGGGTTAAGTAACATGGCTGACCCAGCGCCGGCCAAACCGGCGTAATGATTATTGTTGTGGTCATTTTGCCAGAAACGCTCCCCGGAGCCTGCCGACAGGGCAGTAAGCTGACGCAAAATGGCCGATAAAATAGCTAGAGGATAGGTTTTAACCTCATCACGACATAGCGGAATTATAGTGGCACAGAGAGACTATGTAGGCCGCGGGCGCTCAGGAGCAGCGCGGCGCAAGACCCCCAGCCGTAAAAAACGCAGTTCTCCAAAGGTATCCAAAACCGTGGTGGCGCTTGCCGTCGCCATTCTGGTTGTCTTTATCGGTGGTCTTTATTTCATTACCCACAACAAACCGGATGAAACGCCGATGTTGCCTACGCATGGCACACGCCCGGGCAACGGTCTGCCACCGAAGCCGGAAGAGCGTTGGCGTTATATCAAAGAGCTGGAGAACCGCCAGATCGGCGTCAAGACACCTACCGAGCCGACGGCTGGGGGTGAGGTCAATTCCAAAACTCAGTTGACCGACGAACAACGCCAATTGCTGGAGCAGATGCAGGCCGATATGCAGCAGCGCCCAACGCAGCTGTCTGAAGTGCCGTACAACGATCCTTCCCAGCTGCGTAACGGTGGGCGGCCACAACAGGTACAACCGCCGGTACAGCAGCAGATAGCGCCACCGGTGCAGCAACAGCAGGTCACTCAGCCTCGCAACCCGTTCAACAGCGGCGCAGCACCTGTGCAGCAACAACCGGTACCGCAGCACCAACAACAAGTGCAACAGCCGAAGCCGCAGGTACAGCAACCAAAACCACAGGCCGTGACTCCGCCAGTGCAGACCCGTCAGCCAGAAGTGAAACAAGAAGTAAAAACGGAAGCGGCCAAGCCGGAAACCAAGCCTGAGTCTAAGCAGAAGTGGATGGTGCAATGTGGTTCGTTCCGCGCAGCCGATCAGGCCGAGTCGGTACGGGCACAGCTGGCGTTTGAAGGAGTTGAAAGCCGGGTCACCGCAGGCGGTGGCTGGAATCGCGTGATGCTCGGCCCATACAGCAGCCGCGCAGCCGCAGACAAAACCCTGTCGCGCCTGAAGGGCATTGGCATGTCAAGTTGCATTCCCCTCTCCGTTGGGGGTTGAAAAGCGTCAATCTCCCCCCATCTATACTCTCAATATGCCTCGTAGTCTCTGCCAACGCAGAGGCTGCGGGGACTTCTTTCCGTCTGCAACGAGGGTCTGCTCGTGACAACAATTGTAAGCGTACGCCGCAACGGCCAGGTAGTGATCGGTGGCGATGGCCAGGCCACACTGGGCAACACGGTAATGAAGGGCAACGTCAAAAAAGTCCGTCGCCTGTATAACGACAAAGTAATTGCCGGTTTCGCCGGGGGTACCGCTGATGCTTTCACCCTGTTCGAACTGTTCGAGCGCAAGTTGGAGATGCACCAGGGCCATCTGGTGAAAGCGGCCGTGGAGCTGGCAAAAGACTGGCGTACCGACCGCATGCTACGCAAGCTGGAAGCACTGCTGGCGGTAGCCGATGAGACTTCCTCGCTGATCATCACCGGTAATGGTGACGTGATCCAGCCAGAAAATGATTTGATTGCGATCGGCTCCGGTGGCCCTTATGCCCAGTCGGCCGCCCGCGCGCTGTTGGAAAATACCGAAATGAGCGCCCGCGAAATCGTGGAGAAATCCCTGACCATCGCCGGCGACATCTGTATTTACACCAACCATTGTCACACCATTGAAGAATTGCCTTCCAAAGCGTAAGGATCGAATACCATGTCTGAAATGACCCCACGCGAGATCGTCAGCGAACTGGACATCTACATCATTGGCCAAAACAAAGCCAAACGTGCTGTCGCCATTGCCCTGCGCAACCGCTGGCGCCGGATGC
>NZ_JBKJYW010000275.1:0-3986 GCF_046715635.1 Serratia sp. (in: enterobacteria) | reverse complement strand
TTTGCGCCTGCGCGCTTTGCAAGGCGGCTTGCGATTTACGCAGTGCATTCTGTTGCAAGGTCGGATCGATTTCCGCCAGCAGTTGCCCGCGGGTGACACGATCCCCCTGTTTTACATACAGCTTTTGTAATTGCCCATTAACCTGCGCACCGACGCTGACCTGCAGCGCCGGTTTGAGGATACCGGTGGCCAAGACGGTTTTCTCGATATCACCACGGGCGATTTCTTCGGTGTCATAGGTATGATCCTGCGCAGGTGCCGAGACGTACCAGACGATCGCGCCGATCAAGGCCACCAGGCACAACAAGGCGATCGCCACCAGACGGCGAGCCTTGCCAAACATCTTCAGCTTCATCAACACACCGCCGTGGTCAGCATCAGTGGCGTTTCAATGCTTGCCACATGGCCATTGCTCACGCGGTAAACCCGATCAAACATCGGCAAGACGCTCTCACTGTGCGTGACGGTGATCAACGTTTTATGCTGTTCGCGGCAGTGTGTCAGCAAGGTTTCCATTACCTGATGCGCCGTTTCTTCATCCAGGTTGGCCGTGGGCTCATCTAACACCAGCACCGGCCGATCGCTATACATTGCCCGTGCCAACAGCAGACGCTGGCGCTGCCCCAGGGATAACCCGGCATGGCTTTCGCGGATCAGAGCATTCAGGCCGCCCGGCAGCTTCTCGATCACCGGGGTTAAATTCAGCCCTGCCAGGGAACGCTCAATCTGCCGATGTTTCTGCTCATTGAAACCCTCATCAAATAGCGTGATGTTCTGCAGCACCGAGGCATTGAACAAGATATCTTCCTGACTTTGCAGGAAGAACAAGGCATGTACCTGCCGATAATCGAGCGGCTGCCCATCAACCGTTATCTCTCCTTGCTGTGGCGTCATCAGGCCGGTCATCACTTTCAGCAAGGTGCTTTTACCCGCACCGGACTCACCGACAATGGCAATGCTTTGCCCCGGCTTGAGCAACAGGGAGAGATCTTGCAACACCGGTTGCTGGGCATCATAGGCAAAGGCGATATTGTGATAGCCCAGCTGCGAGGTAAATTGCGGAATGGGAGCGGGCACTCCATCGCTCGCCAACTCCGGCGCAGAACGCGGTGGAAACAGATCCTTGGCGCGGGTATCGATCACGTTCAGCTGATTCTTTTGCAGGATGGAATAGAAAATTTTGGTGATGTAAGAGGTGAAAATTTCACGCACAAAGCTATAGGCAAAGAACTCCCCGAGCGTGATAGTTTCGTTTTTCAACAACGGCAGCGCCAGGAACATAAACAGCACCATCTCCAGGCTGCCAATTAGCTGATACAGGCTGCTTTTGACCTGCTCGTACATTCTCTGTTGCTGGCGGCAGGTAAACAGCGCCAGGGCATATTTGGCAAACAGGCCCTTGCGTTGGCTATCCAGCCCAGCGGACTTGATGGTGGCGAAACCTTGAATGCTCTCCAGGATGAAATCGCTCTGCTCGGACGTTTTGACCTGCATTTGCTGGGTAAAATAGCGGTCACGATAGATGGCCCAGACGCTAACCAGCCCCATCAGGGTGACACTGAAGCCAGACACCATGGCCAGCAGCGGGCTCATGTAGCACATCACGGCCAGGGCGATGGCACCGATGATCCAGTCGGTACGCAGGCCGTTATCCAGCTCGATTTTAATGCCCGAGGCCATCTGCCAACTGGCAAAGCGGCTAAACACGTCACCCGGCGCACGTTTATCAAAGAAGTTCAGCGAGTTACTCAGCAAGCGCGAGAAACCCGCCACGCTGTTGACCACCACAAAGCGTTTAATAAATCGCTCGGTGAGCCAACGCACGCCGAAGGCCAGCGTGGTCGACACGACAAACGCCAGTAGGAAGTAAAAATAGGGGAAATCGGTTTTTCCCGCAGAAGAAAAGACCTGGTTGATGGCGCTACTGACCATCGTCGGCATGATAAACAGGGTTAACGAGATCAGAAACGCCAGTATCATCAACCGGTAAATGCCGGGGATACGTGCCGTTTCTTTCAGACTCATGGTGTCGAACATACGAGAGCGTTTACTGCGCTGCACGTTGGCCAGCGCCTGCGGATCGGGCTGGGTTTCATTGTCCAGCACCAGCGCATAGCCGCTGATGTCCAGTTTCAGCGCATCAATCGGCAACAGTTGCTGACCAATGCCCGGATTCATCACGCAGACATGGTTGCCTTTACGGTAGGCCAGCACCACGTAATGGCTGGCGCCATAATGCAAAATGGCGGGCAGCGGCAGTTCTGCCAGTTCGTCATGCTCAAAAGCCACGGGATAAGCGGGCATCGCCAATTCGCCCATGATATCGCACAGCCTGGCCAGTGAAGTGCCATGCTGTGAGGCAGGATAGCGTTCGCGCAGGCTCTCCAGCGAGGCATCAATCCCCTGGGTTTCCGCCATCATGGCGATGCAGGCCAGCCCACATTCGTTAGTTTCGCCTTGAAAGACCAGCGTCGGGATTATCTTTTCCATGATCTGACTTCTTCAATTTCCAGGTTATTCATTGATAAAAAATAACGAATGTGCGTGCCATAACAGCCAGTCCTCGGGGTGCCGGACGATCGAACTCTCAACAATTTCCGGTAGCCTGGCTTTCACACTGCGCGCCGGCATCGGCGGATCAATGTGGATTTTTATCTCTTTGTCGTAATACAGGTAATAAAACACCACCTGCGCCGACAGCGCCCTGGCAATGCGGATCACGCCGCTGTGCAAGTTGGCCGGGCGATCAAACAGACGGCAACTGAGCTTTGCCGTTTGCGCCGTATTGGCATTGACGGTGTAATCCGGCGAGATATCCGGGAAAATAATGATATTGCGTTGATGATCGGCCGCTTCCATAATCGCGCCCATCAGATTGCCGGCAATTTCTCGGTTATCATCATGGATCGAGCAATAGGACAGGTTAACGCCCCCTAATTCCCGCGCCCTGGCGTGATACACCTCCACGCTCACGGAGACAATCGCCGTCGCCTGTCCCGGAAATACCCCGGCACCGACCATACCGGCCAGCACGTCAGAGAGCATATGCAGCGGTGCCAGCACCACTGGGTGCCCTGCCTGATGCAAAGGCTCGACGACCGCATTAAGCTCTGCCTGGCAGCGAGCCAGCTGGGCCGCGACCTGAGGACTCTGACCATAGGTCGCGGCCAGTTCCAGTATGCGGCGGCGCTGGGTGGTGCGGGCAAAATTCCCTTGGTAGTCAGCCCTGAGCAGGGATTGCTTATTCGCCTCGGCCACAAAGGCACGCCGACGATCGCCCCGGTCATTTAATCGCAGCCAGCGGCCCAGCGCCCCCAGCCCAAGGAACCAACGGTAGTTGCCGTGGCGCAGCAGCCAACAAACCGTCTTGCCGTATGCTCTGCGCCAGGGCAACGAACCGCGTGCTAGGGTTGTGAGCGCCTCTCTCCACGCCAGATACACCCACACGGCAAATAAACGCATTATTGCTCCAGCGGTTTGTCATGCTGTAACAGTGACAGCAGATGATCGGCAAACTCAGGGAAATCGCGATCCTGCACGGCCATCCACTTTTTGTTGACGATAAACGTTGGGGTCGCCTTGATTTTGTAGTGTCCGGATATTTTGGTCATATAGCCCAGTAGCTCTGCCACCTGCGGTGTCTGGCTGGCTTTGTTATAGGCATCAAGATCGATACCGTTTTTCGTTAACCATTTATCGCGATTGACTGGATTACTCAGATCGATTTTGTCTTTGATAATGGCGTCATAAGCGCTCTCACGGTGCTGTGGTTCAATGCCCATCACCGTCAGGGTGGCAAACAGCGGGGCAAAGCTCGCCAGACCATCATTGTTTTGGTTGGCGATATGCACACGGACCAGTTGAGTCCCGGCTGGCATCCGCGCTTCCATCTTGGCAACATTCTCTTCGTTCAAGGCGCAATAGTGGCAGCCGTAAGAGAAGATCTCGACAATCGTATTATCCGTGTTTATCGGGCTGGTTTTAAC
>NZ_JBKJYW010000274.1:0-4105 GCF_046715635.1 Serratia sp. (in: enterobacteria) | reverse complement strand
GCGGATCTTTCAGGCGATAACGCGCTACCTGCAAGATCCCTTCATCTACGGCAAACAGTGCCACCTGCTGTGGACCATCGGTCTTCACCGTCATCGTCAGGTTTTCACCCGGCTTAATCACCTCAGGCGTCACTATTTCCAGGCCGTTTTGCCGGGCTTTGGTGCTGATTTTAAACGGCATGACGCCATAGCTCAGCGGGCTCATAAAGATCTCGCTGGAGTTTACGTCTCGCACAAACTGCACGTTGATATAACCGTTGCCTTCCATCCCGGCCGGAACCTGGATTTTCTGCACCGAGCTGGTGGTGTCGGTGTGGAACCACTGCCAGGCATAGACACGGTCTTTTTCGATGGTGATCAAACCGCTGCCGGTATAAGGCGCGTTGATCGCCACCTCAATTTCTTCACCCGGCTGATATTCCGCCTGGTTCAGTTTCAGCTTCAGTTCGGCATTACGATCCAGCGAACGACTAAGGTTGGCATTACCCGCCACGCTATAGGCGATACGATTGAGCACCTTGCCCTGCGCATCTTCGATCACCAGCACAAAATCACCTGGGGTTTCAGTCGCCAAGGTCAGATCGGTGCCCTGCTCGCTCAGCGCTAACGGCTGCTCGGACAGCTGCACCTCTTTCATCTTCGACTGGTATTTATAAACGCCAGAATCCTGCTTGGTCAGCACAGAGATGTATTTCTGCTCGATCAGCACCTGCTTCAGATCGGCAAGTGCGATCTGTTTTAGGGACGGATCGACGGCAATCACGTTCAGATTTCGCGCCGAACCCCGGTTGATGTAGCCTAAATCACCGTCTGGCTTAACCCCCACCAGATAGTCATACGGCGACACCAATACCCGGGCGGTGGCGGCAACGGAACGCCCGCCACCTGCTACAAAGGCTTCCGACAGCAGTTGCAGCTGATAGGTGGCATCCGCATAGGACTTCAGATCCAGCGGAATATTCGCCACGCCCTGCTCGTTGGTGGTGCGGTCTTCCAGCTCGGTTTCAAAACCGTCGCTATTCTGGCGGTTCTCAAAGAAGGCGTAATCCGGGAAGCGATCAAAGCTCGGATACATCGGCCTTAAGGTCAACTTCGAGGTGACGCGACGATCCTGGGCTGGCGTACCAAACAGGTTCTGCACATCGATATTTGCCTGCAGCTCAGAAGGTTTCACCCAACCTTGCTGACGGTTCGGCGTCAACTCCAGCTTCACCTTCAACTGGTCTGGCTCAAACTCTTTCACGTTGACGGCGGTATGGCCGAGCAAGGTGGAAGTGTCGTTATTCTTGCCAATCAGATACAGGTAGATGTTCCACTCGCCCGTTGGCGCATTCTCGTCGGTGGTGTAACTCAATTCATTGAAACCACTGCCACCGAGAGTCAACGGCACCGTTGTCATCAATTTGTCCCGCGGATCGCGGATCTCAGCACGCACCGGTACGCCAGCCAGGGCTACGCCCCAATCAGCGGCACGGGTAATCAGACCAATATTGAAGGTATCGCCTGGACGATACACGCCACGATCGGAGAACAGATAGCTGCTCAGAGTGCGTGGATCAATAGGGGTTTCTTCGCCTTCAATATCAAAGCGAGAGAAATCCAGCCCGCGGTCATTGTAGCGGGTGGTCGGCAAGAAGGAGACATCGCCCTCTTTTTCCACCAGGAACATCACTGGCTCGCGTTCGTTGGTATAGACGTCCAGCGCAGGGAAACGCACATGCCCATTAGCATCGGTGACCTGGCTAAGCAGCGTCACGCCGTTTTTGGCGATCACCGAGACTTTGGCACTGCTGACGGGCGCACCGCTGTGGATAGACTGGACAAACACATCACGCGTTTTATCCTGTGAACGTTTGGCAATAATCCCCAGATCGGTCACGACGACAAAACGCGAATCCCCGACGGAGCGCGATTCATCCTCTTCCTGCTCCCCCTGATCGCCTTCATCTTCTGTGGCCTGCGTTTTTTTCTTTTCCGGTTGCCATTCCGACAGTGTCAGCAGGAACACGCCGCGATGGGAATCCGTGCTGGTGGACAGGTAACGTGAGAGATCGATGCCCTTATAGCTCACTTCACCCGGCCGATCGTTGTTAATGACCGTTTGATATTTAAAGTGTTCGGTAAAATATTCATCGTTGAGCTGATTGAACTGGGCCGAAGAGTATTCGCTGCTTTTGAAAGAGACGATATGTTGCAGCTGGCTTGGGATCACCCGCTTGATATCCAGCCGCAGGCCAGGCACGTTACGCGCCGCCACGCTGATTTGTTTGTCACCGTTCACCGATAGCAGAGAACCCTGTGACATAAACTGCAAGGTTTTCGGGAAGTCTGGTACTTCGACGATGCGATAGACCTTCTCCGGCATTTTATAGCCGCCCGAAGAGGTCATCAGGTTGGTGATTTCCAGCAGCATAAAGCGGTGAGCCGGTGCATCAAACTTGAAGCTGAACTGCGGTTGATAGGTCTCTTCCGCTTCATTCAGGGTCAGCGCCAGCGGCGTAGACTGGGCCATCACGCTGTTTTCGATGCTCTCAGTCCCGCCCCACTGATAAAAATCGTCCGGTTCGTTACTGGCTTCAGAATCGTTAGGGTTATGCTGCGGCAATAACCAAGCCTTGACCGCACGACCGGCATCTTTGTCTTTGATCGCATCGCTGAAGGCGACGATCAGCGCACGCTGGCCTTTGGTGCCATCGCTGTCGACCACCTGGGCGCTGGCATCCTTCACCGTGAGGCTATAAAGAGTTGGCACTGCTACCCAGCTGTCTTTCGATTGTGCGATCTCATTGGCAGACACCACCGACTTGATGCCCTTGCCCAGCACCAGATGCACTTTACCGCCGTGATCCAGCGCTTTCAGCGGTTCGGAATGCACCCAGGCGTTCAGCTTCTTGGCATCATAGACCAGGGAGAAATTGAGTTTCTTTTCAGATTTGGCGTTGGCTTCAATCAACCCCATGGCGATCTGCTTTTCAAAGCTGGCCACGTCCACTGGCGCATTGAATTTGACGTTGAAGATAGCGCTGCGCTTTTGCGGATCCTGTGGGTCCTGATAATACTCGGCTTGTCCTGACTGATAATCAAAAGCAGGAACATTGAAGGCATAGCGGGTATTAGCGAGCTTGATCTGAGGAGCCAACAGCACCGAAGGTTCGAGGTTAACTTCGTAGCTAGCCCCCATCGGCAACGGATTCTTGGGCGTAAACACCAAGGTCCAGGCGTTATCCCACCTCCACTGTCCTTCGAGTGCCGGGCTGATTTTCACCCCTTTCTCCACCACTTTACCGGCGTCAGCCAGCGGAGCTACCGAGTTTTTAAAGGTGAGGCTGACTTGCTGCGGCGCAGATTTCTGCACTGCATAATTGATAAGTGCAGGATCGGAAACCCGTACGCTGGTTTCCTGGTAGACCATCGGTGCAGGCTCAATCGGCTGCGGCCGGTTAAGCCACCAGTTCCAACCGTAGAAAGCCCCACCGGCGGCACAAAGCAACACCAGCAGCGCCAGACTGATGGCTTTGGGATATTGGTCCACCCCGCCTTCCAGACGTAAGAAGCTACGCTTCACCCCGCCAGATACCGCCTTCCACCAGGCTGGCGCATTCCAGTCGAGTTTGCCAACCACCGGCCTGAAAAGGCGCCCCAGCAAGCCCAGGATCATGGCCAACAGACGAAACAGGCCTTTTAGCAACGTAAAAGGTAAACGGAGGATGAATTTTAATAAATCCATTATTGCAGCACCTTATGATCCGTTATAAATCCAGCTCAACAGCATTCCTGACGTCTACGCGCATCCCCCAGATTGCCAGCGAAAGCGTTACTCAGGTTCGATATTCAACAACGAGTCCAACCTTTGCAGCAACACCAACAGCGGCATGCAGTCTGGCTGTTTATTCTTCAGGGCTTCTTCAAAATAAGGTGCGATAACAAAACGCGTTGGCAACGGCGCATTGGCATCCAATAACACCGTCATCCGTGGCAGCAGCACCCACTGTAACCACTCTTCGGCCATCATGCTGTCAATGCAGAAAGGCTCGGTGCTAGAGAATGCTTGCACCTCTGGCGGCATTGCCTGCCACAAGGCCAAATCCTGCATCGACTGTTCAAT
>NZ_JBKJYW010000273.1:0-27374 GCF_046715635.1 Serratia sp. (in: enterobacteria) | reverse complement strand
AGGAAACGTGCGCGTTGCAGCCCGTTGCGATACAGGTTGTCCGGAATAATGTTAGAGGTAGCCACCAGCGTAATACCGCGAGCGAACAGCGCCTGCAACAGCGTTGCCAGCAGCATGGCGTCGGTGATGTCGGAGACAAAGAACTCGTCAAAACACAGCACGTCCGTTTGCGCCTTGAAGCCGTCGGCGACGATCTCCAGCGGGTTTTCCTGCCCTTGCAGTTCCGTCAGTTCTTCATGCACCCGCAGCATAAAGCGGTGAAAGTGCAGCCGCAGTTTGCGATCGCCGGGCAGGCTGTGGAAAAACAGGTCCATCAGCCAGGTTTTCCCCCGGCCAACGCCGCCCCACATATACAGCCCCTGCACCGGCCGCTGTGTGGTGGTTTCCTCACTCTTGCCTAACCAGCGGCTAAGCAGGTTACGGCGCTTGCCAGCGTTAGCGGCGGCGGGAGCCGGTAGCTGCTGCAACGCCTGATAGATCTGATCCAACTGCGTAACGGCCTGGCGCTGAACCGCATCGGCCTGATATTCCCCCGCATCCAGCGCCTGCTGGTAGCGTGATAACGGTGACTGTGCCTGCATGTATTCGCAATCCCTAACAACGCTGAGAATTTATTTATCCAATTTTCGCGGCGGATGACGGCCGCTTCGCACCCTGATCGCCACATTTACCGGCGTCGTGCCCCAAGAAAACCCCGCTAAATGGCTAGTATTGGCTTATCAGGATTCCACTCGGACAAGGTTAACGGTTATAGTGGATATTATTAAGTGAAAAATCCCTGCGGAACAACGAAGTCAAAATAGGAGTCATCATGACCTGGGAGTATGCGCTGATTGGTTTGGTGGTCGGTATCGTGATCGGTGCGGTAGCGATGCGTTTTGGTAACAGTAAATTGCGTCAGCAGCAGGTGCTGCAAAACGAACTGGATAAAAGCAAAACCGAGCTTGAAGAGTACCGTCAGGAGTTGGTTGGCCATTTTGCCCGCAGTGCCGAACTGCTGGATAACATGGCGCGCGACTATCGCCAGCTGTATCAACATATGGCGAAAAGCTCCAATAACCTGCTGCCGGATCTGCCGATGCAGGACAACCCGTTCCGCTACCGTCTGTCCGAATCAGAAGCGGATAACGATCAGGCTCCGGTGGAGATGCCTCGTGACTACTCCGAAGGGGCATCTGGCCTGCTGCGCGGCGCACCACGCGGCAATTAATTCCCCCGTTATACTGACCCGTGGGGTGATCCCACGGGTTGTTCACTTTGTTCGTCCCAATTCCCCGCCCTACACTATGCTTACTCTTGACGATTAAGTGAACTTTTCGCGTAAATTCATTGTCCTAGACATCACAAATGATATTGCCATGGCAGTATCGTCAAAAATTTCACCGGCAGATTTTGAGAGAGCTATAACCAATGAAGAAAAGATCTTTATTTCTTAGTGCATTAGCAATGAGCATTAGCCTGGCATTTGCCTCCGTCCCGGCAGCCAACGCGGCCATGCCTGCCGCCGTTGCAGGTGAGTCGCTGCCAAGTCTGGCGCCAATGCTGGAAAAAGTGCTACCCGCCGTAGTTAGCGTGCGTGTAGAAGGCACTCAGGTACAGCGCCAGCCACAGCTGCCAGAGCAGTTTAAATTCTTCTTTGGCCCGAACATGCCTGTGCCGAAAGAAAGCACTCGCCCGTTTGAAGGGCTGGGTTCCGGTGTGATTATCGACGCGGCGAAGGGTTACATCCTCACCAACAACCACGTCATCAACAACGCCGACAAGATCAGCGTGCAGCTCAATGATGGCCGCGAATATGACGCCAAGCTGATTGGCCGCGACGAACAGTCTGACATTGCCCTGCTGCAGGTCAGCGATGTTAAAAATCTGACGGCAGTAAAAATGGCGGATTCAGACAAGCTGCGCGTGGGTGACTTTGCCGTAGCCGTCGGTAACCCGTTCGGCCTTGGCCAGACGGCAACTTCCGGCATCATCTCCGCACTGGGGCGCAGCGGCCTGAGCTTGGAAGGGCTGGAAAACTTCATCCAGACCGATGCCTCCATCAACCGTGGTAACTCCGGCGGCGCGCTGGTGAACCTGAACGGTGAGCTGATCGGTATCAACACCGCGATCCTGGCTCCGGGCGGCGGCAACATCGGTATCGGCTTCGCCATTCCAAGCAATATGGCGCAGAGCCTGAGCAAGCAGCTGATTGAGTTTGGCGAAGTGAAGCGCGGCCTGCTGGGCATCAAAGGCAGTGAAATGACCGCCGATATGGCGAAAGCATTCAATACGGATGCCCAACGCGGAGCCTTTATCAGTGAAGTAATGCCAAAATCCGCCGCAGCCAAAGCCGGGATCAAAGCCGGTGATATCCTGGTCTCTCTGGATGGCAAGCCGATCAGCAGTTTTGCCGAGCTGCGTGCCAAAGTGGGCACCACCGCACCGGGCACTACCGTTAAAATAGGCCTGCTGCGTGAAGGTAAACCCATGGACGTTGCCGTCACCCTGGATAACAGCGAAAGCGTATCAACCAACGCCGAAACGCTGTCGCCTGCGCTGCAAGGTGCCGCACTCACCAACGGTGCGCTGCCAAACGGTGATAAAGGCGTGAAGATCGACAAGGTGGATAAAGGCACCCCGGCGGCGCAGTTTGGCCTGCAGAAAGGGGACGTGATTATCGGCGTTAACCGTCAGCGCGTTGAAAACATCAATGCACTGCGTAAACTGCTTGAAGCTAAACCGGCAGTAATGGCGCTGAACATCGTACGTGGCGACGAAAACATTTATCTGTTACTGCGTTAATTTGTTGCGAAACCGGGCGCGCTAGCATACTGCGCCCGGTTAACTCGTGCTATCCTCCTTCCATCTTCCCCAACACTAACTAAAACTCTATGTTTGCTAAGCTCTTGCGTTCTATTGTTATTGGTTTGGTCGTTGCCGGTATACTGCTGGCCGCCCTGCCCGTATTGCGTTCCGCCAATAACATATTCGCCAGCAAATCTGAGAATACCAGCGATCAAACACCGGCCAGCTTTAATACCGGCGTACGCCGAGCTGCTCCCGCCGTCGTCAACATCTATAATCGCAACATCAGCGGCGCGACCAACTTGCTCTCTCTGGGTTCCGGTGTGATCATGAACGATCGCGGCTACATCATTACCAACCGCCACGTCATTAAAGACGCCCAGCAGATCACTGCCGTACTGCAAGATGGCCGCCGCTATGAGGCGTTATTGGTCGGCTCCGATAGCCTGACCGACCTGGCCGTACTGAAAATCGATCCGGGCAATTTACCGGTGATCCCAATCAATACCGCACGCCCCGCCCGCATCGGTGATGTGGCGCTGGCGATCGGTAACCCGTACAACCTTGGGCAAACCGTTACCCAGGGCATTATCAGCGCCACCGGGCGTATCAGCCTGAGCACCACCGGGCGGCAAACCTTCCTGCAAACCGATGCCTCGATCAACCGGGGTAACTCCGGCGGTGCGCTGGTTAACTCCCTAGGTGAGTTGATGGGCATCAATACGCTGACCTACGACAAGATCACCGATGGCGAAACGCCAGAGGGGTTAGGCTTTGCCATCCCGGTAGAACTGGCAACCAAGATCATGGATAAGCTGATCCGTGATGGCCGGGTGATCCGCGGCTACTTTGGTATTCAGGGCAAAGAGATTATCCCGGTGCGCACCTCAGCGACCGGCATCGATCGCCTGCAGGGGATCATCGTGACCGAAATTACCCCTAACGGCCCGGCCGCCAATGCGGCGTTCCATATTAATGACATCATCATTAACGTCGATAACAAACCGGCGGTGTCGGTATTGGAGACGATGGATCAGGTGGCGGAGATCCGCCCAGGGACGGAGATCCCGGTGGTGGTGCTACGCGATGGGCAACGCATTACGCTGCATATGGCGGTGGGTGAATTCCCAGAGGATAATAACTAACAGCAGGATTATCCGTAGTAAGACGGTGGTTTATTACTTTCTTAACGGCTGCATCTAATGGCGCAACAGATGAATATCCTCTGATGTCGCGTGCTTGCCCTCATGGAGTTGTTTAAACGAACAAACTAAAGTGGATAGTCACAACGCCAAGGCGGAACGAATAGCGCTGGATTTATTTCTTCTTTTTCAAAGAGTAGAGCCAACTGATCCTCAGTATTTGCAGTTAACGATTTAAAGTTAACCGTATCGCGGGTATCTATACCATCATTGAAATCAATCAGTTTCTTGGACATTTCAAAATCAACTATGCAATATTTGAAGTCTTTGGCATTCTTCAAAAACTCATAGGTATTTATACTATTTTTTATTTCGTCTGAAATATTAAACATTGCATACAGAGCAATCCAGCGCCTCATACTACTTGAATCAGACGAAACTTCCTGTGCTATTTCAATATAGTTACTAAACTCAATGCCATTCCAAACCTTAGCCGGGATAGCTAATTTTTCGTTCATCTTCCTCACTCAATTTCTTTGTATGCGTAAAATAACTCGATTGCTCTTCAATTTTTCAGTCAAACGCCATATCATAACTTTTAACAAAGATATCTAGATAGGCTCAATCGTTACCCCATTAAGAATGAGCCTATCTTCTCTTGCTTGGTTTATGATATAAATCAACTCTTATATACCATAAACCCAGATATGTCCTCTTCTTCCGTTGAGCTTCTTTTTATATATGTATCAAAAATAGATGACAATTCACTTTCCTTAGAGACTTCATAAAAAGCGATCGCCTCATCTGGTATGTCAAAAATAACAGCCCAGTCTTCGAATTTGAAAAGGCTCTCTGATATTAAAGCTTCTAACTTAACCAACCCATCTTTGCAGTGAATTCCATCCCCCCCAATAAAGAGAAATGTAATCCTCATCATTAAATGAGATCGGTGATATATTTTTTATATATAAAGGAAGTAATCCCTCCTTAAGAAAGATACTTTCGCACCATATATACTCTTTGGGTTCACGGCTGAAGATATCCCCGCCCCATTCGGCAAAGACTTCTTTCATGCCAATAATGTGATTAAAATAACTCTTATTTAAAATCAGTATAAATAGATAGTCCATTACTTACTCCCAATCCCTGGATATTTTATTGGTTCCAATCGCATCCATTTATCTCCTACATATCTAAAAGTAAGCTGATATGGGTTGGTATGATACTGAGGAGTTCCATGCTCCCCCTAGAGAAATATTACGAACCCCCGTATTCCGCAAGGAAAGACGCCATGCATTCCCTGCCCATCGCCGCTCTTTTCATCTTTCTCTTTAGCCCTGCGTTGAATACCTTGGAGAGAAGACTCAAGGTTTTCCATTGTCGACTAAATCACATCCAGTATTCTTATAATTTCCCAAGCACTTAAATAGTGTAAATAAGGCCGGAGATACAGTAATATCTTCGGCCTTTACTCTGTGTCTAATTTAGAATATAGCCACCAGATATTTTATTTATTATTCCCTGTAATTCCATATCTTTTACAAGGGATTCAATGTCTTCATCTGACACTTCATTACCTAAAGATGAGAAGTAGCTAGATAACCGCCATAATGTAATCAAATTGTGTTTTTTTACATGTGTATGCACGTCAACACAAGTGTTTGGCTTAGGGCTAACTCTTTTAAATCTAATTCCAAAACCATGTTTTGTAAATAACCAATGGCTACCGTCGCTCAAAGAAATATCTCCTCTTCTAGGGAAGTCCATTAGTTTCTCAAAGTCATTAACATCGTTATACTTTTCAAAAAAAGCATTCAATAGCTCTGCTTGCAACTTTTGAAAACAAAAGATGTCATCATATTTTATAACGTTTGTTCTCATCGCAATGACCTCGCCTCGGCAACTTTTAATAATAATTCATCGAATTCATCTTTATCTACATGAGCCAAGCGAACCTTTATTTTATCAAGTTTAAGACTCTTGGCAGCTTCAACCCTATGATGACCATCTTCTATAATATACTTCCCATTGTAAGTACTAACAGAAACAGGTCCAGAACCATCAGGATCATATTGATAGCCGTTTTCTTTCATCTTTTTCTTTAGTTTTTTTATTTGTGAGCCTACCATTTCAGTTGAATTCTGTTGGCTTAGTAAGATCTTAGGATCAACATCCTTAACTTCAACTGTTCCGGGAAGCTTAACATTTGAATCACTTGGTGAATGTATTTTTGGTTCAGGAGTTTGATCCCCGATTTGATGGGCTTCCGACCCCGGCATTGCTTTCAGCCCCAGCGGATCAACCCGGCTAACCGGGTTCCCAACCACATAGCTATAAGTGTTTAGTCCACCAGCCATTTTGATCGGATCCGCCGTCAGATACCGCCCAACTCCCGGATCATAGTACCGGTTCAGGTTATAATAAAGCCCGCTTTCCTTATCCGCATACTGCCCCTGGAACCGCAGCGGTTGGTTAAACGCAAGGGCATCCTCTGCCAGCCACTCTTCCCGCATCTGCCCAAAGGCACTGAAACGGCCTTTCCATATCGAGTTACCGTTCCTGTCGGTCAACTCGTGCGGAGTGCCCAGATGGTCGTTCTGATACCAGTAGATTGCCGGGGGTTTGTCCTGCGGATCCCGTGAAGGTTCTCCCACCACCAGCGCCATCGGGCGATAGCTGCCCGGCTCATACAGGTAACTCTGCCAATAGCCCTTGCCATCGGTTTCTGCCACCAGTTGATTGCCACGCCAGACAAACTCCAGCAGCTTGCCGTTAACGGTTTTGCTCAGGCGACGGTTAAAGGCATCATAACTGTAGGTGCTCACGCTGCCGTCCGGGGTTTCCAGGCGGATCAGGCGATGGCGGCAATCGTATTCATAGCGTGTGACCAATTTGTGGTCTTTGCCGCGTCGTTCGGCAATCAGGTTACCAAAACGGTCATACTCAAAATGACGATCGGCATAAAACGCCAGTCGGTTGCCCGGTGCGCTGTGCTGCTGGATATCGCTGACCGGGTTGCCCCGGCGATCCCAACGGAAACTCTCATTCGGGTTGGCGTGGTGTTGTTCCTTCGCTGCGGTTGCTGGCTGAAACTGCGGCAATCGATGGACCGGCTGCCGTGCAGGGGGAATGATTGACTGCGGGTTCAGGTAGCTGACCGAGGTTAGCGCCCCGGTGGCATTGTAGTGATACTGCCGCGCATCGTTACCCTCAATGCTGGCCAGTTCTCCATCGGCCTGATAGGCATACTGCTGTTGCCAGTGCAGCCGATCGTCTCCCGGCATGGTTCCGGGTTCGAGCAGACTGTGTTGGCTCAGCCGACCCCGGTGATCATACTGGAAGCTATTGACCAGCCGGTTACCTTGCCGCAGTTGTTGCAGACGCTGATGATGGTCGTAACCGTAGGCCGTCAGCGGCTGGCCTTCCAGGCTGGAGGCCTGCAGTTTGCCGTGTTGGTAATGGAATTCCTGCCACTGCCCGTTGGGCTGTTTGATGCCGTTCAGACGTCCCGTGTCTTCATCGTAACGGTAACGCATTGTCGCCCAGGACTGATGTTCCGCTTCCAGGCGGCCGGCGGCGTCATATTGCCAGGCTAGCGGGTTTTCACCGTCCAATACCTCACTCAGGCGGCCCGCCTCGTCGTAACGGTATTCTTCCTCTTTGCCATCGGGCAGGATTTTACGCGTCAGACGGCCCAACGGGTCGCGCTGGTATTGCGTTATGAATGGCGGGCTTTGGTGGTCGTTGCCGTATTCGCGCTTTTCACTCAGGCGACCGCAGGCATCATAGTGATAGGTGGTCTTGACGTTATCGAAGCCAATCTCTTCACTCAGCAGGCCACTGCCGGTGTAGCCAAGGCGGTACTTCTCGCCCAACTGGTTCTCTATATCGCTGACTTGCAGATGAACGTTATCGTAACGATAACGCAGGCTACCGCCGTCCGGCAGACGTTTCTCGGTCAGCAGATGCAGGGGGGCTGCATAGTGATATTCTGTGACGCGCCCGACCTCATCGGTGAGTTGCGTCACTTTACCATAGGTATTGTACTGATATTGCCGGGTGCTGCCATCCGGATGGGTGATCTTTATCAGCCGGTCCAGTTCATCCCATTGGTAGCGGGTGATCTGATCATTCTCTTCCACTTCACTGGGCTGAGTCTGTAGCCCCTGGTAGCGCAACTGGCGGCTTCCCTGCGGCGAGGAATCACTGAGCAGGCGGCCCAATGTATCCCATTGCAGGTGCTGTTCACTGCCATCAGGGAAACGGATCTGGCTGACCTGGCCACGAGGCGTGTAGCTGTAATGGGTAGTGGTGCCCGCCGGATCGGTTTCGCTTTTTAATGCGCCATTAATGTCATAAGTGTAATGCCATTTCTGTGCGTTCTCCCCGACTCCCTGGGTGCGAGCAATCAGCTTATTAAATAGCCATTGGTAAGTGGTGATCTGACCATCCGGCGTGATGACCGTGCTCAGGGTGCCATCATCATCATAGAGAGAATCTGTGTGATACCCCAGCGCATCGGTGGCACGTGTGCAGGCACCGTCCTCATTGTACTCATAATGGGTTTCTGCGCCGTCGGCCCCTCTTTCGGACAGCAATAAGGCCTGCGGGGAATGCTGGTAGCGCTGTTGGCTGCCATCCTTTTGCGTGACGGTGACACGACGGTTGGCGGTGTCCCAGTGATAGCGAATATCCAGTTGGCCAAAGTTGCCGTACTGGCGGGTACAACGTGCCGTTTTTCCTTCGCCTTGCCACTCCCAATGGAATTCAGCACCGCCTGCCAGGGTACGGCAGAGGATCACATGATCTTCGCGGTAGCTGTACTGCTCGGTGTCGCCCGCGGCATTGGTGGCGCTAATCAGTTGCTGGTGTTCGTTGTAACGGTAGTGCGCCACCACCGTACCGGGCTGCCAGTGCGTCTCTGCGCTGGTGCTGGCTGGATTACGGGCTTGTAGCAATATCTGACCGATCCCTTGCGGGTAAGTGGGGTCGTCGTAGTTAAAACAGAGGCGGGCCTCGTCGTGCCCCAGAGCGGCCAACCGCCCTTGGTTATCGTAACTTGTGGGGAGGTGATCGTTTCTGGACTGTCGAGGTCAACGGGAAATTCGAGAAAAATTCTTGTGTGGCAGGAAGTTACGCGGAATACATCGATTCTGGACTGATATTCGAAAATGCAAAAAATTAGCGTTTTTTGCGTTTTTCTTTGGACTTTTTTAGTAGGAGTTCAATAGCCTTTAAAAGGTATTTGTAAGGCTTTTATAACACACACCGATCTATATCTCTAATGCACATGGATGAGGCGTTAACGTCTCACCCGGCCTTATGCGTTGGGCGGGTCAACTCACTTTCTTGATCTCCCTCAGATGCCCCTTTTTTAGCTTCGTGCAACGCCAGCAGTCGCTCTTTCTCATCATCAGGGAGCTGTAACAATTTGATGCTGTTTTCATCAAGGAGATAGAGGACGGTTTCAACCCCTTTACGGACAAACACCTCAACGATTTTTTTCTTTTCGTCAGGGGCCAGAAACGACAGCATTTCTAAAATTATTTCGTCGGTCTTACTCGTGCGGTTGTAGGACTTTGATTGAGGCTCGGATGTTTCGCTCTTTTGCAACTCGTTCTTTTCATTCTTAAAGTGTTCTGCGTCTGGCCCTTTCCCCTTACCGGTTAGAAGCCATTCCAAAGAGACACCTTCTTGCTCTGCAATCTTTAACAAGTGTGCTTTGCGTGGTGTGGGCGCAATATCCTTACGCTTGTAGTAATTCTGCAGAGTGCTGACATTCATATCCCAAGCCCTGGCTGCCTGGGATCTAGATGGGTAACGATCTACTAGCTGAAACAGTCGGTGAATCACAGGTTCTTTTACCTCTCCAGTAAAAGAACGTTCTGGTACTTTTCCCATACTACGTTCCTTGATGCGTAACTGCATGATAAATATAACGAATTAAAAGAGCAAAAAGAATTAACAAAAATACCATGGCAATCCTTGATATTCGTTCTTTTTGGTCTTATTCTTTACCTGTAGGGATAACCCTCCGGTTATCCGCACAGATAACTTTTTAGGATAGATGAATGATGACCCAAAGAGAAGATCTGCGTGCCGATTGGCATCCTGAAATCATCAAGGCGGAGATCCACAAGCGTGGATTGTCGTTTCGCGCTCTTTCCGTTAAAGCTGGCTACAAAAGAGATTCGCTCAAAACCGTTCTTCGTACCCCATGCAAGCCTTATCAGCAGATCGTTGCTGATGCCCTGGGAGTTGCACCAGAGATTATCTGGCCCAGCCGTTATGAAACTGAAAGCTATATGCGTAAGGCATCATGAATATGTTCTTTGTCGCAAAGGAATTGGTTGGCTTGCCAGGAATGCCCGCGACAGCGAAAGGTATACGCGAGGCAATGAGCAAGTTAGCAGGGAACTCCCCGGAATTGGCACGTAAGCGCGAAGGGACTAAAGCTTTCGAATACCACCTCGATTGCCTGCCTGCAGAGGCTCGCGAGGTTGTTCGCCAGCGCCACTATAAATCGGTGCTGGAGCAATCCGGTTGCAAGTCAGCCGATTTGCCGGTGAAGCATGTCGCAGTAAAACCGCGCCAGGAACTGGAGCTAATGCGCCAATGTCCTGCCCTGGTTGAGCGTGAAGTGTGCTCTTTAACCGATGACCAAAAGAATATTGCCGACGCTCGCGCCCTGTTGGCCTCGGAGGTGGAAAGATTACGTAATGCCGGATTGTCCCGCCTGTCAGCCGTGAATTATATCGTTGACGGCTCCCGTGGTGGCTCGCTGCCTGAGAACCTGCTGGCCGCCGCTGATTTGGCCAATGCCCGCAAGGGTTCGCGGGTTGGTATCAGCCGCAGTAGCTTGCAGGAATGGGTCTCAATCTTCCAGGCTACCCAGCCAGGACTGGAGCGCCTGGCCATGCTGGCACCAGGACAAAACAAGCGTAAGAACCCAGAGGATAGCTCCTGGTTCTATGGCATGTTTTGGGCGCACTACGCCAACAGGAACGGCCCCAGCGTTCGGGAGGCTTACCGTTCATTCCGTAAGGAGTGGAGCGAGATTTATAGAGAGGAACCGGCTATGCGCAAGGCTTTGCCGTCTTATGATGCCGTGTTGCGTCGTGTGAACAAATTACCGCTGCGTTCCCGTGTCCAGGGGCGTGTTACCGGTTCAGCCAAAAAAGCCTATGAGGTTTACTCCAAGCGCGATTGGGAGCAGATGCCGGTTAATGGCATCTGGATCAGCGATGGTAAATCCATGGATATGAAAGTGGCGCACCCAATCCATGGGCGCCCATTTACGCCAGAGATAACCTTGGTTATTGATGGCCGCACCCGGTTTGTGGTCGGTTGGAGTTTATCTCTGTCGGAAAACACGATAGGTGTCGCCGATGCTTACCGCTTTGGTATGAGGCATTTCGGCAAGCCGTTATTTGTTTATTCGGATAATGGCGGCGGCCAGAAAAACAAAACATTAGATGCTGAAATTACCGGGATATTTCCGCGTATGGGCATAGAACACATGACCGGTATCCCAGGCAACCCGCAGGCTCGCGGTATTATTGAACGCCTTAACGCCGTTATTCCTGAGCGGATAACCTGACAGCCGCAGAGCTGGCTGCTGTTCCGGTTGAAGTCGGTTATCTTGGCGTAATGGCTACCGCACCCACCCCTACTACCATTAACTATCTTCTGCAAACACGTGCTGACGGTATGAGTTGGCAAACAACAGGTAATGCCGATTGGACACCAACAGTAACCTTAAACCAGGCAGTAGGGCGTTTTAGCAAAACTTTGAAGGTCAACTTAGTCCAATCTCCTGCTATTGGCTCTGGTGCCATTATCAATGATGAGATCGTTCGCATTGATGGGGTTGATCTCATCAACGGAATAATCACTGTCGGGCGAGGATGCGCAGATACATTACCGACCCTCCATCCAATTGGGTCTTCTCTGCGATTTTTTCAGAATGCAATAGAAGGTGATGGCCGAGAATATTTGGCAGGGGAGACGATAGACGTGAGGTTGTTGGCTCGCACATCACAACAAATGCTAGACCCTTTGCAGGCCCCAATTGAGCATTTGACATTCTCAGCTCGCCAGGCAAAACCATATTTACCGGGAAACATTCGCTTAAATGACGAACTCTATCCCCTCGTTGCAGAGCCTGCAGAAGAATATATTTTAACCTGGTCACACCGTGACAGGCAACTGCAAGCTGACAGGTTGATTGATTATCTAGAAAGCAGCATAGGCCCAGAATTGGGAGTGAATTATGTGATTACTATCGTAAAACTTGACACTCAGGAATCCGTCTGGACTGAGACTGTTAGTGTTGAAACCCTGGTGTTACCTTACTCATCTGAGCTTTCTTCTGAAAACGCCATTCACTCGGTTACGATTAAATCCATCCGTGACGATATTACATCGATGAACCAGTGGGTAATTGAATTGCCCGAGGGTCACTATGTTAATGAGCCACCAACAGAGCCGGAGCAACCTGAAGGTATAGTTTCATGAATATCCTCGACAGCGTGTTATTGAGATCCATTAGAGAGGTTGAGTTATGATGCAGACTCAACCTTACTACTACGGACAAGGTAAAGTTTTCCTTGCCAAGCGTGATGATAACCCGTTGTTGATTTGGCGATGGCTTGGGGACGTTTCAACTCTAAATGTCTCACTCAGTTTCGAAGGTAAAACGACAAAAAGTTCTGTTCATGGGCAACTCTCTGTCAACCAGCGATATATCACCGAGCTTGGCGGGGAGATTGAATCAACATGGCATTCCTTTTCACTTGAAAACCTCTCTTTGCTGATGGGTTCTACATTAACAACCTCTCCGTCTGGGGTTATAGAAAGTTTTGATTTGCCTAGTGGCATAAAGGCTGGAGACCGTATCGCTTTACCTCATCAGGAGGTTTGGGCACTTTCGATAACCGGTTTGTCAGAACATATTGATTATCATGTGGAACCAGCCTGGGGAGTTATAGAATTTTTATTAACACCCGGCTTATCAATTTTACGTGTCAGTTATAAACACTCCGGCAGCGAAATATTACCTATCTTCAATGAGGCACAGGGTGAGTATGCATTGAGGTATGAAGGGAGAAATCTTGCTGAAAATAATGAGCCAACATTGTTGGAGTTCTATCGGTTATCATTTGATCCTGCAGTGATTCTAAAGCTTATTAATAATGAAAGTGAACTTGCCGGACTTGAGACTAAAGCCATCATTCTGCCTGACATGTCAAAGTCATCAGATGCAACATTCGGACGCTTTGGACGACTTATTTATATTCCCATTACTGATTCTACCCATGGAAAACTGAGTCCTATCTATACCACTGCATCAACCAGCGGTGAGATTGTCACTATTTACCCTAAATGAAATTATTAGGAGCTGCATCATGGCTGGCGAATTCTTTGCTATTCTAACCGACGCCGGAAAAATTGCTTTAGCACAAGCATTGATTACTAACATCCCGGTAAGGATCACCGATATCGCGGTGGGGGATGGTGCGGGACAGCAGTACACGCCAACACCGGCGCAAACGCAATTGCGTGGCGAAACGTGGCGAAACCCGATCAACAATTTGCGTACCGTTTCTGATGTTTCCAATCAGATACTTGCCGAGGGTTTAATACCAACAAGTGTTGGAGGATGGTACATTCGAGAGGTTGGGCTTTTTGATGACAAAGGCACGATGATTGCCGTATCAAATTACCCTGAAACATTCAAGCCCCTCCCAACGTCGGGAACTCGAAAACAAATATTCATCGAGATTATTATTAATGTTGATAATGCCGCCGCCGTAAACCTTTTGGTTGATGAGAATGTAGCTGTTGTGGACAGAGTCACCTTCGATACGCTGTCAGGGAAAGTTGATCGCTTAAACTATCCTGGTGCGACAATCATTTTCGATGATGCTAACGCAGTAACAAAATCAGATTTATTACCCGTAGCTATCGCCAATAGTTTTAGGGCTTGCATCGGTCCTTTTCATCATGGCATTGCGTCTGGATACAATTATGTCACGCTTCCTGAGATGATAGATTCTTGCCGCGCCCTCAATGGTGAGATTTTATCTCACTCGATGAATGGCTTTGTTTTTGATGATACTGTCGAGCTATCGGTTGGTGAGTCTTGGCTTGAAACATCTCAACTTGAATTTAGTCAAATGGGGTTTAATCCTCATGGGTTTATTGCCCCTGGTTCGGTACTTGCATCGAAATTCATCCCTAAATTAAAAGCTTGCTATGACTATGCATATATTCGTTCCGCAACCATGACCAACAACACTAATGCTGTCAATTTGCCAGGAACAGATCGCTACAACATGGTTCGTGTTGCAATCGAAAGCATCACTTTTGAAAGAGCAAAGCAATATATTGACTATGCAAAAACGGTGGGTGCTTATGTGTGCTTCTATACGCACTCATTTGTCTCTTGGTTGCCTGATCTGATGGCATATATCAAGAGCAATGGTATGGAGGTAACACCCAGTGAATGGGTTGGGAAACAGTGGGGGATCACTAAGGATTCCATGGTTCTTCCGACCGAAAACCTTATCAACAACACATCATTTCAATCATTGACGCCGACCAGCGATCCGTTTAACTGGACGCTAGATCTCAGCGGGTTAAATGCACCTACAAAAAAGGTAACGATTGGGAATGGTATCGGTCTTATGGATATCAACTCCTATTCTAACCCCGCTGGTGCGGCGGGATATTTGCGGTATAGACATCAAACAGGGCCGATTAACGTATATACACCGATTTGCTTTAGCATTAACGCAAGTTCTAACTATTCCCAAAAACCCGGAGAGGTAACGACGAATACCAAAGTTACACTATCCATGCGCCTGATATCGGTTACTGGGACTCTTTTACGTGCCAGCCCTGTTCGTGTGTATGTAGCCACCGCAGACCGGCCCGTGCTTTATGTTAATGATGGGTTTGTTGTGCCACCTTCAAGCGGCCCCGCGGCATCACACATTGATATTGAGGTTAAGTTTGAGACGATAGCGGCTGGTGATACGAGGATAATATTTTCTTCTCCTCAACTTGAGAGGGCAGGATTGCCGACGCGGTACAAGTATTCCCAGTTTCCAAGTAGTTATTTTTCGCGTATCAGAAGGACTACCGGGCTATCGATTGCAGCAAACACGGTCACGACTGTCGCCTTTAATACTGTGTTAGAGGGGAGTAATTATGTATACGATACATCTACAGGAGTTTTATCGGCGAGCGACGGTCGAAATTATCTATTGCAGGTCACGCTTGGATTGAACGGTTTAGCGCCTGGGGACTCAGTCATTTTGTACCTCCAGGTCGATGGTGTAGCTAACTATCCGGCGTATGCTGTAGCAGCGTTAGGTAAGAATGTATTCAATGCATCTTGGACTGTCCGAGGGGACAGCAGAGCTTACTCAATCGCAATTAGTCATAATAGTGCTTCTGCAAGGTCTATAACTACCTTCTCAGACGCAGCGCTTACAATATCCGCAACTAACTGATTGAATTACAAAATATAGGAATAACCTTGCTTTGAACAGCTAACTATCCAGATGGTTAGCTGTTAGTTTAATGGGTGTCAGATGCAGGCGGTAAATTCTCTTTTGCGTTTTGTTTTGGACTATCCGAAATCCCAATTTATCACCGCGATTTCTAGTCCGGAATAATGCGCAAAACAGTCCGATATATTTCGCCGCGCTACAAACTGGCGTTAACACGGTTACCATAGCCATCACTGATACTTCGGAACCAGCTGGCATCACCGTCACGCAGGAAGTGATAGGTGCCTTGTCCTTCGCTCCACTGCACACAATATTCGTTGCTGAACTCATCCTGCTTCAGGCTGATGACACCGTCGCCAAGACGATTGGTGGTAAGCGGCGTTTGCGGGGTTGGCAACAGGAAACGGGTGACACGGTTTTCATCATCGAAGAACCAGGCAACGGCTTCCTGTGTCTGCTCATCAACGCCGAAGATCAACTGTGGGTTGGCGCTATGACTCCAGCCCCAGCCCAGTGCGTCACGCTGTTCGATACCGCTGCTGCGGTAGAAGCGTCGCCAGACAAAGGGTAGGATACCGGGCAGGGTGATATCACTTAAGGTGAGTAATTCTTCACCAGAAAATAGAGATACCGGATCGCCACTGTCACGCGTCTTGGCCGCAGGAAGGGCACTGTCGCCACCGGGAGTTTGCGCACTGGCGTTCGCATTAGGAGCTGTTGACTTGACCACCACTTTGTTGGTGCCAGCCCGGTACACCATTTCCGCATTGGTGTGGTTGGTTAACTCACCCACTCGGGATTGGGTGGCGGTTTTGTAATGCTCAGGATTAAAGGGGATTGCCCCTTGGGCTGGGGTTCCTTTGAGACGTTTTTTCACTTCGAGAGGAAGTTGGTACAGCTTGGCAAGATCCTGACTGATTAGCCTCGCCACGATGATGTTCATCGGTTTTTTAGCCATGATGAGCTGCCTTACCTTCATCTGAGGTATGAACCAGGCCGCTGAGCGAATCCAATGTAGACAGCATTTTTTTGCACAACTCGGCGGGCAGAACCAGCATCAGGGCAAACATCACCAGCAGGTTACCAAAGGCGTTGGCAAGAAAGTTGGCGAGTTGCTGTGGGGTCAGTAACTGGAAGTAGTTGTAGATGGCTGTGCCCATAATGAACATCATGATCTCGTCACTCAACAGGCTCAGGGAATCTTTCAGCTCTTCGCTGCCTTGTTCTGCCATGGCCTTTAACTTCGCCAGACCGTCATCGTCAAAAAATGCCCGTAATTTGTCGGCGTACTTGTCGACATTAGTCAGCCACCTCCACACCTCTTCAAGGGTTTTGAAAAGCTGAGTAAGTTGAGAAAGTGCCCCGTTCATAAACTCTGCCGCTGCTTCCAGCACGTTGACCTCTGCTCCTATCTTAATAAAGCGCGCCCATTCAGCCCGTTGTGACGTCTCCCATTTCTTAACCAGAAAGTCGGAATATTCCTTAATTACCGCCTGATAGGATTGATATAAATTAGCTTTATCCTTCTCGGTGATATCGGGATTGACCAGCAGCACATAGTCATACCCGGCCTGGCAAGGGGGTAAGGTAATGGTAGCCTTACCCTGTTGATCGAAATGGAGTGGGCCGGGATTGCTACCGGGATCCAAAGGAATATCCCGACCAGGGTCAAGCCGTATGGGATCGTGCCCGGCGCTTAAGTAGGCGACCTTTTCAAAGGGAGAGGGCTTTGGGCGTTTAACCAACTGGTAACTGGCGTTTGGAATGGGCAGGTAAAAAGTAGAACGGAAAGCGTGGGTCAGGGTAATTTGCTGCGTTTCTCTCCCACAGGCCATGGCGACGCCGATCGTGCTATCGGACAGTTTGGCATTCTGGCTTTTCATATCACCCACGCGGATCTGCTGTTTCATGGTGAGCTTTGGCCCATAAAGCCAGTGCCTGCTCTTCACCTTGTAGCTTTCAATCACCTGGCTGAAATCGGCGATCATGGCCGCATATTCAACCTCTTTGTGCGGCATAGTAGGCAGCGGGGGCTTGCCACACATCGCACTGCGTCCAGCATTCAGCTTGCGACATAGTTCGAACATGTTATCCATGACATTGGCTCTCCATGATAATTATGACTCTTCGAGGGTGCGCAAGATCTCAGCCAGGATCTGGGGATCGTGACGTCGCTGCGGAGTAAGCAGGCGACGTATTTTTTTATCCAGTATCGCGTCGGGCCACCGGGCGATTATTTCGGGATAGTCTTGGCGCAGGATCTGGCGGATATTGAGTACCAACGGCAATACGCTTTCATCCAGCAACGCATCCACCACACCTTGAGGGACTCGCCACCAAGGGAACGCCTGTAACGGCGCACCAGGGTTTACCGGGCAGGTGAAAGCTCGGCTATTAACCCAATAAGCGGAAAAGACCGGCAGGATCTCGCCCCAGTGGTCGCCGTAATAATCAAAGTAGGTGGGGAGAAACCGGCCATCCCAGTAGCGGAAAAATACCTCTTTACCAGAAGACATGATCACCTGGGTCAGGCCACGAAGATGGTCCGTAATGATGGTCTGCGGCAGCGGCGAACGCGCCAGCCAGCCCCAGTTGCGCAGGGGCGTCTCTGCCACCCAGCGCAGGAATGGGCTACCTTCATTGATTTGCACCAGCACCGGCATCACTTCAAACCAGTTGGCATATTGCGTGTTGGCATAAAGCCCGAAAGGCGTGCGGCTGCCGTCCTCACGGTAATAGGCTTTGATGCCTTCAGCACCGTTGGTATTGGCCAGAACGGCGTATAACGGCGTGCCAGCCGTGTTCCTCAGCCAGCCCGGTAAGGTCTGTTGCATGTCTGTTCTTCCTTGACGACGCAAATAATGAGTGTGGCGGTCGCGCAAATGGCAATAACGCGTCTTCCCCGATTAAAATACGACCGAACTGGCGCTTTTAGCGGGAATAGCATTAGCATGACTGGAGTATTTACCAGAGCGTAGAGTAATGAGGATAAAAGCTGATATCAATGTTTACAGACGGTTAATCGCAAAAATGTCGTTGTAAACATTAAAATTTTTTATAGTATATTTTTTAATCATAAACCTGATTAATGGTTTAGATCGGGCAACCAAGGAAGGATTGAGGAGGGGCACTAAGCTGTTGAAATACCTATGCCCCATAGAAGGGGCATAGGTTATTAGCTGTTGCGATTACTCGCCTTTCACACGTTCGATATTGGCACCCAGCGCACGCAGTTTGTCTTCAATGCGCTCGTAGCCGCGGTCGATGTGATAAATACGATCCACCACCGTTACGCCTTCGGCAATACAGCCTGCCAATACCAGGCTGGCAGAGGCACGCAGATCGGTCGCCATCACCTGTGCACCAGAAAGCTGCTCTACGCCGTGGCAAATCACGGTGTTGCTCTCGATTTCTGCATGTGCGCCCATACGGATCAGCTCAGGCACGTGCATAAAGCGGTTTTCGAAGATCGTCTCGGTGATCACGCCGGTCCCTTCCGCTACCAGGTTCAACAGGCTGAACTGCGCCTGCATATCGGTTGGGAAACCAGGGTGTGGAGCCGTACGCAGGGTTACCGCTTTCGGGCGTTTGCCATGCATGTCCAGGCTGATCCAGTCTTCACCCACTTCGATTTCAGCCCCTGCTTCACGCAGTTTGGCCAACACCGCATCCAGCGTATCTGGACGGGTATTGCGGCACAGCACCTTGCCACCGGAAACGGCAGCGGCAACCAGGAAGGTACCGGTTTCGATACGGTCTGGCAGCACACGGTAAACCCCGCCACCTAAGCGCTCAACGCCTTCGATGGTGATCCTGTCCGTGCCTGCGCCGCTGATTTTGGCACCCAGCGTGTTGAGGAAGTTGGCGGTATCGACGATTTCCGGCTCACGCGCCGCGTTCTCGATGATGGTGGTACCGGTCGCCAGAGTTGCAGCACTCATGATAGTGACGGTCGCGCCTACGCTGACCTTATCCATCACGATATGTGCGCCCTTCAGGCGCCCTTCCACAGAGGCCTTGACGTAGCCCTCTTCCAGTTTGATTTCCGCACCCAGTTGCTCCAGGCCGGTAATGTGCAGATCAACCGGACGGGCACCAATGGCACAACCGCCTGGCAGTGATACCTGGCCACGGCCAAAGCGTGCTACCAGCGGCCCCAATGCCCAAATGGAGGCACGCATGGTTTTCACCAGATCGTAGGGAGCACAAAACTCGTTCACGCCACTGGCATCAACATAGACCGAACCGTTACGCTCGATCTTGGTGCCCAACTGGCTGAGCAGTTTGATGGTGGTGTCAATGTCCTTCAGCTTCGGGACGTTTTGCAGTTCGACAGGCTCTTCCGCCAGCAGGGCGGCAAACAGGATCGGCAGGGCGGCGTTTTTCGCCCCGGAAATGGTCACTTCACCGCTAAGACGGGTCGGGCCATGCACACGAAATTTATCCATTTAACTACTCTCTGTTATCTGTTCTGAGCTGCCTGCCCGCTGGGCAAACAGCCTTAAAATCCGTTGAGTTTGCGATCCCGCTGCCACTCTTCTGGGGTATATGCCTTGATCGACAAAGCATGAATGCGGTTGTCCGCGATGTATTCCATCAGCGGCGCATAGACGGCTTGCTGTTTCTTGACTCGGCTCATGGTGGCGAACAGTTCACCCACGGCGATCACCTGAAAATGGCTGCCATCGCCGGTCACATGCGCTTCTTCCAGTGCCAGCGCCTTCATCAGCACGTCTTTAATTTCGCTATTTTCCATAGTATCCAATTCTGCATCGAAGGATCATAGTCACCCGAGGCGACTTCTTGGCGTCTATCTTAGTGGAATCCGCCGCTTTCTTAAACCAAAGAAAAAGCCCCTGAGCAACAGGGGCCTTTAACTGATTTTTCCCGGTAGAACAGCCAAAAATGTGGCTAACTAGCGGTTTCGACAGGCATTATTGCTGACAAATTGTAGAGCGTGATCAGCGTTTGCAACCGTTCAGTGATGCCGGAAATTTTTATCTCAATTCCCTGCTGACGCCGTTGCTCACGTAAATGCAGCAGCAGGGCCAGGCCGGAAGAGTCCACGCGCTGCAACTGAGCCACATCAATCACGGTTTTATCCGCCAACAACATCTCACGTTGCTGCCACAGCGGCAATAACGTCTCACGATCCAGCTCGCCGCTCAGCACCAGCGTTTGCTGTTGTGATACCCAGCTCAGCGCTGCGGCCATCAGTTTTTCTGATCCAGGGTGATCGGCTGTTTGGCGGCCGCTTGCAGCTGCTGGGTCAAACCGTCTACGCCTTTGAGGCGCAGGGTTGAAGCCCACTCATTCTGCTTGGTGGTAATCATGCTGACGCCTTCGGCGATCATGTCATATGCCTGCCAGTGGCCGGTTTTGCTGTTCTTACGCCATTGGAAATCCAGACGCACCGGCGGGCGGCCACCTTTATCGATGATGGCCACGCGGATCGCAATGATATCGGCATTACCCAGCGGCTGTTCCGGTTCGATCTGATAGGTCTGGCCCTGGTACATAGCCAGTGCCTGGCCATACGCCTGCTCCAGATAAGCCTGGAAGGCGGCGAAGTAAGCTTCACGCTGAGCTGGCGTGGCGTCTTTGTAGTAACGGCCCAGTACCAACGCACCGGCATATTTCACCTGTACGAACGGCATCAGTTCTTCATGCACGATGGTGCGCAGGTAGTTGGGATCCTGCTTGATTTTTGGCTGCTCGCTTTTCAGGCGGGTGAAGGTTTTCTGCGCAGCGTCTTGCATCAGGCTGTATGGGTTAGTCTGATCGACCGCATTAGCTAGCGGTGCAACCACCAGCAGGGCAACCATTAAAAAACGTTTAAACATGCAGGTTTCCTCGATTAATGAGTTGTAGCGGAATGTGCAGCGGCATCCGGTGCCGGAGCAGTGCCATCCGGCGGAGTGGAGCTATCCTGACCACCGCTCTTGTAGAGGAACTGGCCGATCAAGTCTTCCAGCACCATGGCTGACTTGGTGTCCTGAATGGTCCCGCCATCTTTAAGGATAGTCGTACCCATCTCGGGATCTTCAAAACCGACGTTCAGCGCCAGATACTGCTCCCCCAGCAGGCCGGAGGTGCGGATCGCCAACGAGCTGGTATCCGGGATCTGGTTGTATTGTTGCTGGATATCCAGCGCCACGCGTGGCGTGTAGGTCTTCGGATCGAGGGAGATAGCCGCAACCCGGCCAATCATCACCCCACCGATCTTCACCGGTGAACGTGCTTTCAAACCACCGATATTATCGAAAGTGGCGTAGATACGGTAAGTCGGTTCATTACCGATCGATTTAATATTGGCCACCTGGAGGCAGAGGAAGACGATGGCGCACAGCGCAATCAGCATAAACGCCCCAACCCAGATTTCACTCTTCTTCGTTTGCATCTAATCAATTCCCAAACATCAGTGCAGTCAGCACGAAATCCAATCCCAACACCGCCAGTGACGAATGTACCACGGTCCTTGTCGTTGCCTGACTAATCCCTTCAGAGGTCGGTACCGCATCGTAACCATTGAAGATCGCAATCCAGCTAACGGTAATGGCAAATACCACGCTCTTGATCAGGCAGTTAAGTAAATCCTGACGCCATTCAACGGCCCCTTGCATCGCCGACCAGAAGAAACCGCTGTCGATCCCCTTCCAGTCCACGCCGACAATCGCGCCGCCCCAGATGCCGATGGCCACGAAAATAATCGTCAGCAGCGGCATGCTGATAAGGCCGGCCCAGAAACGTGGAGCAACAATACGCCGCAGCGGATCGATCGCCATCATTTCCAAACTGGAGAGCTGCTCGGTGGCCTTCATCAGGCCGATTTCAGCAGTCAAAGCCGAACCGGCGCGGCCAGCGAACAGCAGAGCGGTCACCACCGGCCCCAGTTCACGCAGTAATGACAACGCCACCATCATGCCCAGGCTCGCCTCGGCACTGTAGGTGGTGAGGACGATGTAACCTTGCAGCCCTAACACCATGCCGATAAACAAGCCGGAAACCATGATGATCAACAGCGACTGCACACCCACACTGTGTAGCTGTTTGAGCAGCAGCGGCCATTGTTTACGCGGCTCCGGGCGCCCGATCAGCGCGTGGAACAGCATCAACCCGGCGCGTCCAAAGGCTGCGCTGGTGTTGATGCCACGGCGCCCTAACGACGCTAACGCCTTTAAAAACATGAGGTTATTTACTCCCTTCCCCTAAAAGCTCAGTCTGATAATCACCGGCAGGGTAACGGAATGGTACCGGCCCATCGGCAATACCATCCAGAAACTGTCGCACTCGCGCATCAGGATTGTTCTGTAATTGCGCTGCCGAGCCTTCGGCAATCACATGGTGATCCGCCACAATATAGGCGTAATCCGCGATACTCAACACTTCTGGCACATCATGGGATACCACAATGCAGGTGATGCCAAGCGCGTGGTTCAGCTCATCGATTAGCTTGACCAGTACGCCCATGGTGATCGGATCCTGACCCACGAAGGGTTCGTCGAACATGATCAATGTCGGATCCAGCGCAATAGCACGAGCTAAAGCGGCGCGCCGTGCCATACCGCCAGAAAGTTCGTTCGGCATCAGATCTGCCGCGCCACGTAGCCCTACGGCTTCCAGCTTCATCAGCACCGTACTGCGCAGGATCGGTTCCGGCAGACGGCTGTGTTCACGCAGCGGGTAAGCCACGTTCTCAAATACTGTCAGATCGGTGAACAGCGCTCCCGACTGAAACAGCATGCTCATCTTCTTGCGCGACTCATACAACTGATGGCGCGACAACGCCGGAATGTTGTCCCCATCAAACCAGATCTCGCCGCAGTCCGGGCTCAACTGGCCACCAATCAGGCGTAACAGCGTGGTTTTACCAATGCCGGACGGCCCCATGATGGCCGTCACTTTGCCACGGGGAACCGTCAGGTTGATGTCTTCGAATATCAGCCGATCGCCGCGAGAGAAGCTCATGCCGCGCACTTCGACCAGATTATCTGCCTTCTGGTGCATGTTTATTGATCCTGTACAGGCTGTTTTTTGCCAAATCATCCGTGATGGTAAAGCAATAGGGGGCGATACGCCCTATTTTTACCGAAACTTACCCTCAATACGCTACCAATGATGCCATAGGTTTTACTTTTAGGCTCCAGACGGTCAAAATTAGGAAATAACGCAAAAAAATAAAGTCTGACTGATGACAAACTGAGTATGTTTCTGAGGGCGCAGCATGCAGCGCCCCCTACAAAGCCAGTTCATCAGGATTAGTCACCGTCTTATGGTTCGATCTTTAACCGGGAAAATTCGTTGTTGTGTACAACGTAGGGTAAGCAAGCTGGCCGATGATGGCCTTTAACCAACGAACCGGGATTATCATACCCTATGGATTTCAAGCTGCAGCTAAGCGACAAGCTCATTCCTCCCCAGGAGCTTACTTTTGTAAGTGACTGGGGTGGGCGAGTGCAGGTAACAACGCTGCAGCTTGAAAGACGACGGGTATACCCATATAGGACCCTGAATGTTTCTCGCAATAGTACTGTTAGTCGTTGGTTTATTTTTACTGGTGTATGGGGCGGATAGATTAGTTTATGGTGCGGCGGTGATTAGCCGTTCGCTGGGGGTTCCCCCGTTGATTATCGGCATGACGATAGTCGGTATTGGCACTTCGTTGCCAGAATTGATTGTGTCGGTCACCGCTGCCCTCAATGGGCAGACCAACCTGGCGGTGGGCAACGTGATTGGCTCCAACATCACCAATATTTTACTGATCCTGGGGATGGCGGCCCTGATCCATCCACTGTCGGTTCGCTCCGAAGTGTTGCGGCGTGAACTGCCGCTGATGCTGGGGGTTATCCTGCTGTGCGGCTACGTGCTGATGGATAACACCCTGAGCCGGTTCGATGGCGTGCTGCTACTGTTGGCCGCCGCCGGTTTTATTCTACTGATGCTGAAAATCGCCAGGCTGGCGCAACGTGAAGGCAACGACAGCCTGACGGTGGAGCAACTCGCCGAACTGCCGCAGGACAGCAGCAACACCGTGGCCATTCTCTGGCTGGTGCTGGCCTTCATTATTCTGCCGCTGTCATCAAAGATGATCATCGATAACGCTTCGGTGATTGCCCACTACTTTGGCCTGAGCGAACTGGTGGTTGGCCTGACGATTATCGCCATCGGCACCAGCCTGCCCGAATTGGCCACCTCGATCGCCGGAGCACTAAAAGGCGAAGATGATATGGCGGTAGGGAATATCATCGGTTCGACGATTTTTAACACGGTGATCGTACTGGGCGTCCCGGCCCTGCTGTCACCGGGCAGTATCGATCCCGCCGCCTTCCAGCGCGATTACTGGGTGATGCTGGCGGCCGGTATCCTGCTTGCCGCGCTGTGTATTGGCCGCAAACATCGTATCGGTCATCTGGCGGGAGCTCTGTTATTATGTGGCTTTATTGCGTATCTTGCAGTGCTGTTCTTTAACCCTTTTCAGCTCTTTTAGCTTTACCCTATAGCATTCGAGATACAGGTAGGCGGCAACTGAAAGCATCCCTGGGAGCTTAGTTCACTAAGTGACCAGGGTAATTGAAGGCAGCCAACACCCCTGTATCTTGAAGGATGACGGGTAAAACCGTTGGGAATGAGTATGTCATCTAACCAGTTGCAACCGGGCTTTGACTTTCAGCAGGCCGGCAAAGAAGTGCTACAGATTGAGCGTGATGGCCTGGCCCAGCTCGATCGGTACATCAATGCGGATTTCACCCGGGCATGTGAGGCGATCGCCGGATGCTGCGGTAAAGTCGTGGTCATGGGCATGGGCAAATCCGGCCATATCGGCTGCAAAATTGCCGCTACGCTGGCCAGCACCGGAACCCCGGCGTTCTTCGTGCATCCAGCGGAGGCCAGTCACGGCGATCTGGGGATGGTTTCAGCGCAGGACATCGTGCTGGCGATCTCCAATTCCGGTGAGTCGAACGAAATTCTGGCGCTGATCCCGGTGTTGAAACGCCAGCAGATCCCACTGATTTGCATGACCAACAACCCGGAAAGCTCAATGGGCAAGGCGGCAGAAGTGCATCTGTGCATCAAGGTACCGCAGGAGGCTTGCCCACTGGGCCTGGCCCCTACCACCAGCACCACCGCCACTTTGGTCATGGGCGATGCGTTAGCCGTAGCGCTGCTGAAGGCCCGGGGCTTTACCCCGGAAGATTTCGCCCTGTCTCACCCTGGTGGAGCATTGGGCCGCCGCCTGCTGCTGCGCGTTAGCGATATCATGCACAGCGGCGACGAAATTCCGCACGTCAGCGCCGAAGCCTCACTGCGCGACGCGCTGTTGGAAATCACCCGTAAGAACCTGGGCATGACGGTGATTTGCGACGATCTGATGAAGATCGCCGGTATTTTTACCGACGGTGACCTACGCCGGGTGTTCGATATGGGCATCGATCTGAATAATGCCAAAATTACCGATGTCATGACGCTGGGCGGTATCCGGGTGCGCCCGAACCTGCTGGCGGTCGATGCGCTCAATCTGATGCAGCAACGCCATATCACCGCCGTGCTGGTTGCCGATGGCGACCAATTGCTGGGTGTGATACATATGCATGACATGTTGCGCGCTGGCGTCGTTTAATGAAAGGAACCCACTGCATGAGTCTGGTTGAAACCTGTTACGGGCCGGTAGCTGAAGAAGTCATGGCCCGCGCCGGGAAAATCCGCCTGCTGATTTGTGATGTCGACGGCGTGCTGTCAGACGGCCTGATCTACATGGGCAACAACGGCGAAGAGCTGAAAGCCTTCAACGTCCGTGACGGCTACGGCATCCGCTGCCTGAAAACCTCAGGGATCGAGGTGGCCATCATCACCGGGCGTTCAGCCAAGCTGTTGGAAGACCGGGCAAAAACGCTGGATATCACCCATCTGTATCAGGGTCAGTCCGATAAGCTTTTGGCCTTCCGTGAACTGTTGGATAAACTGTCCCTGATGCCAGATGAGATCGCCTACATCGGCGACGATCTGATCGACTGGCCGGTCATGGCCGAAGTCGGTCTGGCCGTCACGGTGGCCGATGCGCATCCAATTTTGTTACCTCGCGCCCACTATGTGACCCGCATCAACGGTGGTCGTGGTGCAGTACGCGAGCTGTGTGACCTGATCCTGCTGGCGCAAAACAAGCTGGAGGACGCCAAAGGGCTGTCAATATGAGTAAAACCAAACTTTGGATCACCCTCTTGCTGACCGTGATCGTGCTGGCGCTGATTGGCTGGAACATGGCCGACTTCAGCGATGACGGCAGCTCGGTACCGGTCAACAACGAAGACCCGACCTATCAGAGCCAGCATACCGTGACCGTGGTGTACAATCCGGCCGGGCAACTAAGCTACAAGCTGGTGGCAGAAGAGGTTAAATATTATACCGCCGATGAGTTAAGCTGGTTCACCCAACCAGTGATGACGCTGTTTGATGAGAATGCCGTGGCCACCTGGTCAATACGCGCCGATCGCGCCAAACTGACCAAAAACCGCATGCTGTATCTGTACGGCCACGTGGAGGTGAACAGTTTGACAACCACCTCACAGCTGGAAAAAATTAAAACCGATAATGCCCAGATTAATCTGGTCACACAGGACGTTTCTTCCGATGATGAAGTGACCCTGTTCGGTACGAACTTCACCTCTAACGGCATGAAAATGCGTGGCAATCTGCGGAACAAAACCGCTGAGCTGATTGATAAGGTTAAGACCAACTATGAAATTCAAAACCAAAAAACAACTCCGTAATCTGTTGATCGTCAGCCTCGTTTTGACCGCCAGTTCCCCCGCATTGGCGTTGAAATCCGACTCTGACCAACCGGTAAGTATCGACTCGCTGAAACAGTCGCTGGATATGCAGAGCAACGTCAGCACCTTTACCGACAACGTGGTGATCAAGCAGGGCACCA
>NZ_JBKJYW010000272.1:0-11968 GCF_046715635.1 Serratia sp. (in: enterobacteria) | reverse complement strand
AAAGATATTACTGCAGACGTGCTGAAACAGGTTAAATAACGCCATGCCTTCAATTCGACTGGCTGATTTAGCGCAGCAGTTGGATGCACAATTGCACGGTGATGGCGATCTCGCCATCACCGGCATTGCTTCTATGCATTCCGCACAGCCTGGCCAAATCACGTTTTTGTCAAACAGCCGCTATCAAGAGCAGCTGGCTTCCTGCCAGGCGAGTGCCGTAGTACTCACCGAAGCAGACTTACCACACTGCCGTAGCGCAGCGCTGGTGGTTAAAAACCCTTACCTGACCTATGCGCGTATGGCGCAGTTGATGGACACCACGCCAGCACCCGCAGCAGATATCGCGCCAAGCGCGGTGATCTCTCCTGAGGCCAAGCTTGGGCAGAACGTGGCTATTGGGGCGAATGCGGTTATCGAATCCGGTGTTGAACTGGGCGATAACGTGGTCATCGGCCCGGGTTGCTTTATCGGCAAGCGGGCACGCATTGGCGCAGGTACGCGTCTGTGGGCCAACGTGACGATTTATCATGAAGTGGAAATCGGCCAGCACTGCCTGATCCAATCGGGAACGGTCATTGGTGCGGACGGTTTCGGCTACGCCAACGAGCGTGGCAACTGGATCAAGATCCCGCAGCTTGGTACGGTGATCATTGGCGATCGCGTTGAGATTGGGGCCTGTACCACCATCGATCGCGGCGCGTTGGATAACACCCAGATTGGGAATGGTGTTATCATAGATAACCAGTGTCAGATTGCACACAACGTGGTGATTGGCGAGAATACTGCCGTCGCCGGCGGTGTGATCATGGCGGGTAGCCTGAAAATCGGGCGCTATTGCCAAATTGGCGGCGCCAGTGTGATCAATGGTCACATGGAGATTGCTGACCAGGTAGTTGTCACCGGGATGGGAATGGTTATGCGACCAATCACCGAACCTGGGGTATACTCCTCTGGCATTCCGTTACAACCCAACAAAGTTTGGCGTAAAACCGCGGCGTTGGTGATGAATATCGATGAGATTAGCAAGCGCTTGAAAGCTGTCGAACGAAAAGTCGGAAAAGACTAATCACCACGACCCGTGATGCTGGGTATAAAACGAAACGCGTTGGCAATGATGCCAAAAGCGCAAAGAGTTGTTAATTTGCGGCCTGCCTGATGATCTCCTTTTTGGGGTCAACGCAGGCCGTGTTGTTGATGCCATCAGTTTTTAGAGACAGGAAGAGTATTTTGACTACTGACACTCATACTCTAGATATTGCAGAAATTCTGGAACTGCTTCCTCACCGTTATCCATTCTTGCTGGTTGACCGTGTATTGGATTTCGAAGAGCATAAATATCTGCGTGCAGTGAAGAACGTATCCGTTAATGAGCCGTTTTTCCAGGGGCATTTCCCTGGTAAACCGATTTTTCCAGGCGTGCTGATTTTGGAAGCTATGGCTCAGGCCACGGGTATCCTGGCATTCAAGAGCGTGGGTAAACTGGAACCGGGTGAGCTGTACTATTTCGCCGGTATTGACGAAGCTCGCTTCAAGCGCCCTGTGGTGCCTGGCGATCAGATGATTATGGAAGTCACTTTCGAAAAAACCCGTCGTGGTCTGACCCGCTTTAAAGGCGTGGCGACCGTTGATGGAAAAATTGTCTGCGAAGCAACCATGATGTGTGCCCGCAGCCGGGAGGCATAATCCGTGATTGATAAAACCGCCTTTATCCATCCAAGTGCGATCGTTGAAGAAGGCGCCGTCATTGGCGCTGGTGCGCACATAGGTCCCTTCTGCTACGTCGGTTCCCAGGTGGAAATCGGCGCGGGTACGGTCCTCAAATCGCATGTGGTGGTGAACGGTATCACCAAGATTGGCCGCGATAATGAGATCTATCAGTTTGCCTCTATCGGTGAAGTGAATCAGGATCTGAAATACGCTGGCGAACCGACTAGGGTTGAAGTCGGCGATCGTAACCGCATTCGTGAGAGCGTGACCATTCATCGCGGTACTGCACAGGGAACGGGCCTGACCAAAGTCGGTAATGACAACCTGCTGATGGTCAACGTGCACGTTGCGCATGACTGCGTGGTGGGCAATTCCTGCGTGCTGGCTAACAACGCCACGCTGGCTGGCCACGTGGAGATCGACGATTTCGCCATCATTGGCGGCATGACCGCGATCCACCAATTCTGTGTGATTGGTGCTCATGTGATGGTCGGTGGTTGCTCCGGTGTGGCTCAGGACGTACCGCCTTTTGTCATCGCGCAGGGTAACCACGCGACGCCATTTGGTATCAACGCCGTAGGCCTGAAACGCCGTGGTTTTGATAAGGATGCAATGCAGGCGATCCGCAATGCCTACAAAATCCTCTATCGTAGCGAGAAGACCTTCGACGAGGCTAAAGCAGAGATCGAAACCCTGGCACAACAGCAGCCAGTGGTGCAGCAGTTCCTCGATTTCTTTGCTCGTTCCACCCGTGGGATTATTCGCTGAGTTATGCCAAATCGTCCATTGACTATCGGATTGGTCGCCGGGGAAACCTCCGGTGATATTCTGGGTGCCGGATTAATTCGTGCGCTTAAGACGCACTACCCAAGCGCCCGCTTTGTCGGTGTCGCTGGCCCGCTGATGCAGGCCGAAGGGTGTGAAACCTGGTACGAAATGGAAGAGCTGGCGGTGATGGGCGTGGTAGAGGTGCTTGAGCGTCTGCCACGCCTGTTGAAGATCCGTAAGGATCTGACCCGTCGGTTCAGTGAGCTGAAGCCTGACGTATTTATCGGTATCGATGCGCCAGACTTCAACCTCACGCTGGAAGGCCGCCTGAAACAGCGCGGTATCCGTACTATTCACTATGTCAGCCCGTCCGTATGGGCCTGGCGTCAGAAACGCGTTTTCAAAATTGGTAAAGCGACCGACCTGGTGTTGGCCTTCCTCCCTTTCGAAAAAGCGTTTTACGATCGTTTCAACGTTCCCTGCCGTTTTATTGGTCATACCATGGCCGATGCGATGCCATTGCAGGCGGATAAGCTGGCCGCACGCGCTACGCTGGGCATTGACCCGGGCGCTCGCTGTTTGGCATTGCTACCTGGTAGCCGCAATGCCGAAGTAGAAATGCTCAGTGGCGACTTCCTCCGTACCGCCCAACTGTTACGCGAGCATTATCCCGATCTGGAAGTGGTGGTGCCTTTGGTCAACGCCAAGCGCCGTGAGCAGTTTGAACGCATCAAGGCCGAGGTTGCGCCGGAGCTCAAGGTTCACCTGCTGGATGGCAAAGGCCGTGAGGCGATGGTGGCCAGCGATGCGGCATTGCTGGCTTCCGGCACCGCAGCGTTGGAATGTATGTTGGCAAAATGCCCGATGGTGGTGGGCTACCGCATGAAGCCATTTACCTTCTGGCTGGCGGAGCGGCTGGTGAAAACCCCGTATGTCTCACTACCTAACCTGCTGGCGGGGCGCGAAATTGTCACCGAGCTGCTGCAACACGATTGTGTACCGGATAAGCTGGCCGCGGCGTTATTGCCGCTGCTGGAAGACAGCCCGCAGGCGGAGTTGTTGAAACAGACCTTCCTTGAACTGCATCAGAGCATTCGCTGTGGTGCCGATGAACAGGCCGCTCAGGCTGTGTTGGAGCTGGCAAAAGCATGATGGAACCCTTTGTTTACCCTGCCGCCCGGCTGTTTGCCGGTGTGGATGAAGTGGGGCGCGGGCCTTTGGTGGGAGCCGTAGTGACCGCTGCGGTGATCCTCGATCCTGCACGGCCGATTGTTGGCCTGGCGGATTCCAAAAAGCTCAGCGAGAAGCGCCGCCTGGCGTTATACGACGAGATCGTGGAAAAGGCGCTGTCCTGGAGCCTGGGGCGGGCTGAGCCGGTCGAAATCGACCAACTGAATATCCTGCATGCCACCATGCTGGCGATGCAGCGTGCGGTAGCGGGTTTGCATATTGCACCTGACATGGTGTTGATTGACGGCAACCGTTGCCCCAAATTGCCGATGCGCTCGTTGGCAGTAGTGAAAGGGGATAGCCGGGTGGCGGAAATCAGTGCTGCATCGATTTTGGCGAAGGTGACCCGCGATCGCGAAATGACCGAGCTGGATGCGGTTTTCCCAGATTACGGCTTTGCCCAACACAAGGGCTATCCCACCGCGTTCCATCTGGAAAAGCTGGCCGTGTTGGGGGCTACCGAGCATCATCGCCGCAGTTTTGCCCCGGTAAGACGGGCGCTGGAGTCTGGCTCGTCCGCCAAGTAACAAAGCCGCATAGTTCACACGATGCTTAAAATTACGTCTTTCTCCTGAAAGGAGAGGGGCGGGATGAGGGCCAATGGCTACGCCGATCTTCCCCTCACCCTAATGTAACCCTGGTTCAGTTTGCTGGACCTCAACACGTTGGTATCTGGATATGGCCGAACCTCGTTTTATTCATCTGCGCGTGCACAGTGACTACTCCATGATTGATGGATTAGCCAAGATCGGCCCGTTGGTGAAAAGAGCTGCCGCGCTAGCCATGCCAGCCTTGGCCGTCACCGACTTCACCAATATGTGTGGTCTGGTGAAGTTTTATGGCAGTGCGCACGGTGCCGGGATCAAACCGATCATCGGTGCGGATTTCCATGTGCAAAGTGAAGAGCTGGGCGATGAGCTGGCGCAGCTTACCGTGCTGGCAGCCGATAACGTTGGCTATCAAAACCTCACCCTATTAATCTCCAGGGCGTATCAGCGCGGTTATGGCCCGGCAGGCCCGGTGATCGATCGCGATTGGCTGATAGAACACCGTAGCGGGTTGATCCTGCTTTCTGGTGCGCGCATGGGCGACGTCGGCAAGTTTCTGCTGCGTGGTAATCAGGCCCTGGTCGATCAATGCCTGGAGTTTTACCAGCAGCATTTCCCGGACAGCTATTATCTCGAACTGATCCGCACTGGCCGTGGGGATGAAGAAAACTATCTGCATGCCGCGGTAGCCTTGGCAACCGAGCGTGGGCTGCCGGTAGTCGCCACCAACGACGTCCGTTTCCTGGTGGAAGATGACTTTGACGCTCATGAGATCCGCGTAGCGATCCATGATGGCTTCACGCTCGACGATCCCAAACGCCCGAAAAACTACAGCCCGCACCAGTACATGCGCAGCGAAGAGGAAATGTGCGAGCTGTTTGCCGACATCCCGGAAGCGCTGTTAAACAGCGTGGAAATTGCCAAGCGCTGTAACGTCACCATCCGTCTGGGCGAATATTTCCTGCCACAGTTCCCCACTGGCGATATGACCACCGAAGATTTCCTGGTGCTCAAGTCCAAAGAGGGGTTGGAAGAACGTCTGGAATTCCTGTTCCCGGACCCGGAGGTTCGTGCCGAGCGCCGTCCTGAATACGATGAGCGTCTGGATCTGGAACTGAAAGTGATCAACCAGATGGGATTCCCGGGCTACTTCCTGATCGTAATGGAATTCATCAAGTGGTCGAAAGATAACGATGTGCCAGTAGGTCCGGGGCGTGGTTCCGGTGCCGGTTCGCTGGTGGCCTATGCGCTGAAAATCACCGATCTCGACCCGTTGGAGTTTGACCTGCTGTTCGAACGCTTCCTGAACCCGGAACGTGTTTCGATGCCCGACTTCGACGTCGACTTCTGCATGGAAAAGCGCGATCTGGTCATCGAACACGTGGCGGATATGTATGGCCGTGAGGCGGTATCGCAGATCATCACCTTCGGTACCATGGCGGCGAAAGCGGTGATCCGCGACGTGGGGCGCGTGTTGGGCCACCCTTATGGCTTCGTTGACCGTATCTCCAAGCTGGTGCCGCCCGATCCGGGTATGACGCTGGAAAAAGCCTTTGCCGCAGAGCCGCAGCTGCCAGAAATTTATGAGGCAGACGAAGAGGTCAAAGCGCTGATCGACATGGCGCGCAAGCTGGAAGGTGTGACGCGTAACGCCGGTAAGCACGCCGGGGGCGTGGTGATTGCGCCAACCAAGATCACCGACTTTGCCCCGCTTTATTGCGATGCCGAAGGTAACCACCCGGTCACCCAGTTTGACAAGAACGACGTGGAATACGCCGGGCTGGTCAAGTTCGACTTCCTCGGCCTGCGTACTCTGACCATCATCGACTGGGCGTTGGGGATGATCAATGCTCGTCGTGCCAAGACCGGGCTGGAGCCGATAGATATCGCGGCCATTCCGCTTGAGGACAAGAAAAGCTTCGATATGCTGCAACGCTCGGAAACCACTGCGGTATTCCAGCTTGAATCGCGCGGCATGAAGGATTTGATCAAACGTCTGAAGCCCGACTGCTTCGAAGACATGATCGCATTGGTGGCGCTGTTCCGTCCCGGCCCGTTGCAGTCCGGCATGGTAGATAACTTTATCGACCGTAAGCACGGGCGCGAAGAGATCTCCTACCCTGATATCCAGTGGCAGCATGAATCGCTGAAACCGGTGTTGGAGCCGACCTATGGCATCATCCTGTATCAGGAACAGGTGATGCAGATCGCACAGGTACTGGCTGGCTATACGCTGGGTGGTGCGGACATGCTGCGTCGCGCCATGGGTAAAAAGAACCCGGTCGAGATGGCCAAGCAGCGCGGCGGTTTTGAAGATGGTGCCAAATCGCGCGGCATTGACGGCGAACTGTCGGTAAAAATCTTCGATCTGGTAGAGAAGTTCGCGGGTTACGGCTTTAACAAATCGCACTCCGCTGCCTATGCCTTGGTGTCCTACCAGACGCTGTGGCTGAAGGCCCACTATCCGGCCGAGTTTATGGCCGCGGTCATGACCGCCGATATGGATAACACCGATAAGGTGGTGGGACTGGTGGATGAGTGCTGGCGTATGGGCCTGAAAATCCTGCCGCCAGACATCAACAGCGGACAGTATCACTTCCACGTTAACGACGAAGGCGAGATCGTCTATGGCATCGGCGCCATCAAGGGCGTGGGGGAAGGGCCGATCGAAGCGATTATTGAAGCGCGTAATTCCGGCGAGCAGGGCTATTTCAAAGATCTGTTTGACCTGTGCGCCCGCTCCGATATTAAAAAGCTCAACCGCCGTATTCTGGAAAAGCTGATCATGTCCGGGGCGTTCGATCGTCTGGGGCCACATCGCGCCGCGTTGATGAACTCCCTGGGGGATGCGCTTAAAGCGGCCGATCAGCATGCCAAAGCCGAAGCCATTGGCCAGGCGGATATGTTTGGCGTGTTGGCGGAAGCGCCGGAGCAGGTGGAGCAGTCCTACGCCAACGTCCCCCTTTGGCAGGAACAGGTGGTGCTGGAGGGGGAACGGGAAACGCTGGGGCTGTATCTTACCGGCCACCCCATCACCCAGTACCTCAAAGAAATCGAGCGTTATGCCGGTGGCCAGCGCCTGAAAGATATGCATCCGACGGATCGCGGCAAGATGACTACCGCTGTCGGGTTGGTGATCGCCTCCAAGATCATGATGACCAAACGCGGCAACCGCATCGGCATTTGTACGCTGGATGACCGCTCTGGCCGTCTGGACATCATGTTATTCACCGATGCCTTGGAAAAATACCAGCATTTGTTGGAAAAAGACCGTATCCTGATCGCGACTGGACAGGTCAGCTTTGATGACTTTAACGGCGGGCTTAAAATGACCGCTCGTGAATTAATGGACATCAGTGAAGCACGTGAAAAATACGCTCGCGGGCTTGCTATCTCGCTGACGGACAGGCAAATTGATGACCAGCTTTTGAACCGTCTCCGTCAGTCTTTGGAACCCCATCGCTCGGGGACGATTCCAGTGCATCTCTACTATCAACGGGAAGATGCACGGGCAAGATTGCGCTTTGGTGCAACTTGGCGCGTGACGCCGACCGACCGCTTGTTAATTGATTTGCGGACCTTGGTAGGTAATGAGCAGGTGGAACTGGAATTTGACTAAAATAGGAATGCTATGAGTCTGAATTTTCTTGATTTTGAACAGCCGATTGCAGAGCTGGAAGCGAAAATTGACTCGCTGACCGCAGTCAGCCGTCAAGACGAAAAATTAGATATTAATCTGGACGAAGAGGTTCAGCGCCTGCGTGAGAAGAGCGTTGAGCTGACGCGCAAGATTTTTTCCGATCTTGGGGCCTGGCAGATTGCCCAATTGGCACGCCACCCGCGCCGTCCTTATACCCTGGATTATATCGAACACATCTTTACCGACTTTGAAGAGCTGGCAGGCGATCGCGCCTATGCCGATGACAAAGCCATTGTCGGTGGTATTGCGCGCCTCGATGGCCGCCCGGTGATGATCATTGGTCATCAGAAAGGGCGTGAAACCAAAGAGAAAATCCGCCGCAACTTCGGTATGCCGGCACCGGAAGGCTATCGCAAAGCGCTGCGCCTGATGGAAATGGCTTCCCGCTTCAAGCTGCCATTGATCACCTTCATCGATACCCCGGGTGCTTATCCTGGCGTGGGTGCGGAAGAACGTGGCCAGTCTGAAGCGATCGCCCGCAACCTGCGTGAAATGTCTCGCCTGAATATCCCGGTGATCTGTACCGTGATCGGCGAAGGCGGCTCCGGCGGGGCATTGGCGATTGGCGTGGGCGATAAAGTGAATATGCTGCAGTACAGCACCTATTCGGTGATCTCGCCGGAAGGCTGTGCCTCGATCCTGTGGAAAAGTGCCGATAAGGCACCGATTGCCGCAGAAGCGATGGGCATCACTGCACCGCGTCTGAAAGAGCTGAAACTGATCGATTCTGTGATCCCTGAACCTTTGGGCTCCGCTCACCGCGACGTACCGGCAATGGCGGCTTCGTTGAAAGCCCAACTGTTGGCGGACCTGGCGGATCTGGATGGCCTGAACAACGAAGAGTTGCTCAACCGTCGCTATCAACGGCTGATGAACTACGGCTACTGCTGAGTTTGTACGCCTGATGACTAACCGCCTTTCGGGGCGGTTTTTTTATGCGTGTAAGACAGCCTCGGCTTTTTATGTTGTTATAAGCTATTGGTAGTTAACTAAAGGATAGCTGCGATGAATATCATTGCGATCATGAGCCCGATGGGCGTTTATTACAAAGACGAACCTATCCGCGAGCTGCACGTGGCGCTGGCCTCAATGGGCTTCCAACTGGTGTTCCCGAAGAACAGCGGTGATCTGCTCAAGCTGATCGAACACAATGCGCGTATCTGCGGGGTGGTGTTCGACTGGGATGAATACAGCCTGGAGCTGTGCAGCGAAATCAACGAGCTGAATGAATACCTGCCGCTGTATGCGTTTATCAACACTCACTCCACCTTCGACGTTCACCTGCACGAAATGCGTATGGTGCTCTATTTCTTCGAGTATGGTCTGAACGCTGCAGACGATATCGCCCAGCGTATTCGCCAGTATACCGATGAGTATATGGATACCATCACCCCTCCGCTGACCAAGGCGCTGTTCACCTATGTGAAGGAGGGTAAATATACCTTCTGTACGCCGGGCCATATGGCGGGCACCGCGTTCCAGAAAAGCCCGGTGGGCTGCCTGTTCTACGATTTCTTTGGTGCCAACACCCTGAAGGCGGATATTTCCATCTCGGTGACGGAGCTTGGCTCGCTGCTGGATCACACCGGCCCGCATCTGGAGGCGGAGGAGTACATTGCCCGCACGTTCAACGCGGAGCAGAGCTATCTGGTGACCAACGGCACCTCTACCGCCAACAAGATTGTCGGCATGTATTCGGCCCCTGCCGGTAGCACGGTATTGATTGACCGTAACTGCCATAAATCGCTGTGTCACCTGCTGATGATGTGTGACATCGTGCCGATTTACCTGCGCCCGTTGCGTAACGCGTACGGCATTTTAGGTGGCATTCCCCAGCGCGAATTTACCCGCGACAGCATTGCTGAGCGGGTGGCAAGCACTGCCCACGCCAGTTGGCCGGTACATGCGGTGATCACCAACTCTACCTATGACGGCCTGCTGTATAACACCGATTACATCAAGCAAACGCTGGACGTGGCGTCGATCCACTTCGATTCGGCCTGGGTGCCTTACACCAATTTCCACCCGATTTATGACGGTAAGAGCGGCATGAGTGGCGATCGCATCCCTGGCAAGGTGATCTATGAAACTCAGTCGACCCACAAGCTGTTGGCGGCGTTCTCTCAGGCTTCGATGATCCACATTAAAGGGGATTATGACGAGAACACCTTTAACGAAGCTTACATGATGCACACTACTACCTCGCCGCATTACGGCATCGTGGCTTCGATGGAAACCGCTGCGGCGATGCTGCGTGGCAATCCGGGGCGGCGTATGATTAACCGCTCCGTGGAGCGAGCCCTGCATTTTCGCCGTGAAGTGCAACGCCTGCGTGCCGAGAGTGACACCTGGTTCTTCGATATCTGGCAGCCGGAAGAAATTGACGAGGCACAGTGCTGGCCGCTGAACCCGGACGACAACTGGCATGGCTTCGGCCAGACCGACAGCGATCATATGTATCTGGATCCGATCAAGGTCACCATTTTAACGCCGGGAATGAACGAACTCGGTGAGCTGGAGGAAAGCGGGATCCCTGCCGCGCTGGTAGCGAAATACCTGGATGAGCGTGGGATCGTGGTGGAGAAAACCGGCCTGTACAACCTGCTGTTCCTGTTCAGCATTGGTATCGACAAGACCAAGGCGATGAGCCTGCTGCGCAGCCTGACGGATTTCAAACGTGCTTACGATCTTAACCTGCGGGTGAAAAACATGCTGCCGGATCTGTATGCTGAAGATCCGGACTTCTACCGCCATATGCGCATTCAGGATCTGGCTGCCGGGATCCACCAGCTGATCCGCCAGCACGATTTACCGGGCCTGATGCTGCGTGCGTTTGACGTACTGCCAGAAATGAAGCTGACGCCTTATGAGATGTTCCAGCAGCAGGTGCGCGGCAATGTAGAAACCTGCGAGATTGACCAGTTGGTCGGCAAGGTGGCGGCGAACATGATCCTGCCTTATCCGCCGGGCGTACCGGTCGTGATGCCGGGGGAGATGATCACCGAAGAGAGCCGTGCGGTGCTCGATTTCCTGTTGATGCTGTGCTCGATCGGCGAACACTATCCAGGTTTTGAAACCGATATCCACGGGGCTAAGTTGACCGAGGATGGACGCTATCTGGTGAAGGTGCTGAAAACCAGTTAGGTAATAATGGCCCCTCACCCTAGCCCTCTCCCACAGGGAGAGGGGACCGATCGTGCCACATCCTGACTTTGGTATCTGGCTGCGGCTCAGGGATCGGAGGGGAAATAAAACGGGCTACAGACCAGCTCTTAAACCTGATTACGGCTCTGAATCAGCTCCCTCTCCCAAAGAGATAGAGGACCGATAGTGCCACATCCTGACTTTGGTATCTGGCTGCGGCTCAGGGATCGGAGGGGAAATAAAACGGGCTACAGACCAACTCTTAAACCGGATTACGGCTCTGAATCAGCTCCCTCTCCCTGTGGGAGAGGGTTGGGGTGAGGGGCACAAACATTACAGATACGGTGGGCAGCCCCATCGGCAAACAACTTACGGAGTTCATCCATGTTGGCATTACGACAGGTTCACCATATAGCGGTGATTGGTTCTGATTACGCCGCCAGTAAGCACTTTTACTGCGACATCCTGGGGTTCACCCTGTTAGCGGAACATTACCGCGCAGAACGTGACTCCTGGAAAGCCGATCTGGCGCTGAACGGCCAATACGTCATTGAACTGTTCTCCTTCCCATCCCCTCCAGCCAGGCCGAGCCGCCCGGAAGCCTGTGGCCTGCGTCACCTGGCATTCAGCGTAGAGAATATCGAGGCGTCGATTGCGCATTTACAGGCGGCAGGGGTCGTTTGCGAGCCGGTTCGGGTCGATCCCTATACCCAATCCCGCTTTACCTTTTTCAGCGATCCTGACGGATTACCGCTCGAATTATATGAACTATGAATGCTTAATCTGCTGAGAACGGCCCAAGTTATGGGTCGTTATGCTATCATCGCGCCCTTGCCCTCAGTGTCCACAGAGTTATTTCCGCCATGCAAGA
>NZ_JBKJYW010000271.1:0-3892 GCF_046715635.1 Serratia sp. (in: enterobacteria) | reverse complement strand
CCTGTACACAGTTGTTTATAAGAGAGTGTTGTGATCTTGTTTAGTCCCTCGCTTAATACGTGTACAATAGCGCGCTATTTCTAATGCCTGAGGCAAAGCTGTGATCGAAAATTTGCGTAACATCGCCATTATTGCCCACGTTGACCATGGTAAGACCACCCTGGTTGACAAGCTGCTGCAACAATCCGGTACCTTCGGAGAGCGTACAGAAGCAACTGAACGAGTAATGGACTCCAACGATTTGGAGAAAGAGCGTGGGATTACCATCCTCGCAAAAAACACCGCCATTAATTGGAAAGACTACCGCATCAACATCGTGGATACCCCAGGACACGCCGACTTCGGCGGCGAGGTAGAGCGCGTGATGTCAATGGTCGACTCGGTGCTGCTGGTTGTGGACGCAATGGATGGCCCAATGCCGCAAACCCGTTTCGTGACCAAAAAAGCGTTTGCTAATGGTCTGAAACCGATCGTGGTAATCAACAAGGTTGACCGCCCTGGCGCGCGTCCTGACTGGGTTGTGGATCAGGTCTTCGACCTGTTCGTTAACCTGGACGCTACCGACGAACAGCTCGACTTCCCAATCATCTATGCTTCTGCACTACTGGGTATTGCCGGTGCTGACCATAACGACATGGCCGAAGACATGACTCCGCTGTACCAGGCGATTGTCGATCACGTCTCGGCGCCGCAGGTTGAGCTGGAAGCACCCTTCCAGATGCAGATCTCCCAGTTGGACTACAACAACTACGTGGGCGTTATCGGCATTGGTCGTATCAAGCGCGGTAAAGTTAAGCCTAACCAGCAGATCACCCTGATCGACAGCGAAGGCAAAACCCGTAACGGTAAAATCGGTAAAGTGCTGACCCATATGGGTCTGGAACGTATCGAAGCCACCGTTGCCGAAGCGGGCGACATTGTTGCTATCACCGGCCTGGGCGAACTGAACATATCTGACACCATTTGTGATGTGAGCGCAGTAGAAGCGTTGCCAGCACTGTCAGTTGATGAGCCGACTGTAAGCATGTTCTTTAACGTCAACACCTCACCGTTCTGCGGCAAAGAAGGCAAGTACGTGACTTCACGTCAGATCCTTGAGCGCCTGAACAAAGAGTTGGTGCATAACGTTGCGCTGCGCGTTGAAGAAACAGCCGATGCTGATGCGTTCCGTGTTTCAGGCCGTGGTGAGCTTCACCTGTCGGTACTGATCGAAAACATGCGTCGTGAAGGTTTTGAACTGGCGGTTTCCCGTCCGAAAGTTATCTTCCGTGAAATCGATGGCCGTAAGCAAGAGCCGTTCGAGAACGTGACGCTGGATATCGAAGAACAGCACCAGGGTTCTGTGATGCAGGCGATGGGTGAGCGTAAAGCTGACCTGAAAAACATGGATCCAGATGGCAAGGGCCGTGTGCGTCTTGACTACGTGATCCCAAGCCGTGGCCTGATCGGTTTCCGTAACGAATTCATGACCATGTCTTCTGGTACCGGTCTGCTGTACTCCACCTTCAGCCACTATGACGATGTGCGTCAGGGCGAAGTGGGCCAGCGTCAGAACGGCGTGCTGATCTCTAACGGCCAGGGCAAAGCGGTAGCGTTCGCTCTGTTCGGTCTGCAAGATCGCGGTAAGCTGTTCCTGGGCCACGGTGCTGAAGTATATGAAGGCCAGATCATCGGTATCCACTCACGTTCTAACGACCTGACCGTGAACTGCCTGACCGGTAAGAAACTGACCAACATGCGTGCATCGGGTACCGATGAAGCCACTACCCTGGTTCCGGCCATCAAAATGTCTCTGGAGCAGGCTCTGGAATTCATCGATGATGACGAACTGGTAGAAGTGACGCCAATTTCGATCCGTATCCGTAAGCGTCACCTGACGGAAAACGATCGTAAGCGTGCCAACCGCGGTCCTAAAGAAGCTTAATTCGCCGATTTAATCCGCAATACTTAGGGCGTGTCACAGCGCCCTGAGTTTTTTCCTCTGTCTTTCCCCTTTTCTGCGGCGCGCCATGCGCTTTTCACACTGCTCCCTGTTCAGCCTTAACTTTTCCCGTTACAGTGAAATCTCACTGGCCCATGGGAGAGGACTATGCTGTATATCTTTGATTTAGGTAATGTGATTGTCGATATCGATTTCAAACGTGTACTGGGCGTGTGGAGCAACCTGAGCGGCACACCGCTGGCGACGTTGTCCGAACGTTTTAGCATGGGTGAGGTATTCCAACAGCACGAACGTGGTGAGGTCAGCGACGAAGACTTTGCGGCAAAACTGTGTGAAGAGATGGGGATAGCGCTCAGTTTCGAACAGTTCGCCACCGGCTGGCAGGCGGTGTTTGTCGCCTTGCGCCCTGAAGTGATCGAGATTATGAACCGTCTGCGCAGCCAAGGGCATCGCGTGGTGGTGTTATCGAATACCAATCGCCTGCACTGTAATTACTGGCCTCAGCACTACCCTCAGGTGGCTGAAGCGGCCGATCACCTGTACCTGTCGCAGGATCTTGGCATGCGTAAACCCGATGCCAACATCTATCAGCACGTGCTGAAGGCCGAAAATACCCCGGCGGATCAGGCGGTATTCTTTGACGATGTGGCGGCTAACGTAGAGGCGGCTGCAGCGCTGGGGATCAAGGCGGTACACGTCGTCGATCGCCAGGTTGTACCGGCTTATTTTGCTCAATAAACACCGTACGTTAAGCTTAAGGCGTACCCGTCGTCTTTCGAGCTGCAGCGTTGTTACCTGCACTATCACACCCCAGTCACTTACGAAAAGTAAGCTCCTGGGGATGAGATAGCTTGTCGCCTAGCTGCAACTCGAAATCCATAGGGTAAAGACTGACATAAGAGGATTGAAGATATGTCGTTTTTCCGCCGCAAAAAGCTGCCATCGTCGATCAAACCCGGGATCACCTTCGGGCGGTTATTGATTAAACGTATTGATCAGGATGGCCTGACCATGTTGGCGGGCCATCTGGCTTACGTCTCGCTACTTTCCCTGGTGCCGCTGATCACCGTGGTGTTTGCGTTGTTCGCCGTTTTCCCGATGTTTGCGGATATCAGCGTCCAACTGAAAAGCTTTATATTCTCCAACTTTATGCCCGCCGCTGGTAACGTGCTGCAACGTTACCTGGAGCAGTTTGTTGCTAACTCCAGCAAGATGACCGCCGTGGGGATCTGCGGCCTGATTGTCACGGCACTGCTGCTGATCTATTCGGTGGATAGCGTGTTGAACACCATCTGGCGCAGTAAGAACCAACGGCCGATCGTGGTTTCCTTTGCCATTTACTGGATGGTGTTGACCCTCGGCCCGCTGCTGGTGGGGGCCAGTATGGCGATCAGTTCTTACCTGCTGTCACTAAACTGGTTAGCGCAAACCGGCGTTAACAGCCTTGTGGACGAGGTGCTGCGCATCTTCCCGTTGATCCTGTCCTGGGTCTCTTTCTGGTTGTTATACAGCGTAGTGCCCACGGTACGCGTACCTGCGAAAGATGCATTGGTCGGGGCACTGGTGGCCGGGGTGCTGTTCGAACTGGGTAAGAAAGGCTTTGCGCTGTATGTCACCATGTTCCCCTCCTACCAGCTGATCTACGGCGTGCTGGCGGTGATCCCGATTTTATTTTTATGGGTCTATTGGAGCTGGTGTATCGTGTTATTGGGCGCCGAAATTACCGTTACCTTGGGCGAGTACCGCCTTTACCAGCAGCAGAAAGCAGAACAACAGCAAAAACAGGATCAGGAAGGATCGTTATGATTGCGTTAATTCAACGGGTATTAAACGCCAGCGTTACGGTAGAAGGTAAGACGGTAGGCAAGATTGGCCCCGGTTTGTTAGTGTTATTGGGCGTCGAGCAGGACGATAACGAGCAAAAAGCCCAACGCCTGTGTGAGCGGGTGC
>NZ_JBKJYW010000270.1:0-4914 GCF_046715635.1 Serratia sp. (in: enterobacteria) | reverse complement strand
CAGCATGGCGCATGACGCCGGTGGCCGGGTCGTTATGCAGCACGCGGGCGATACGCTCGGCGGCTTCATCGGTGCCGTCACAGACGATCACCATGCCGGAGTGTTGGGAGAAGCCCATGCCGACGCCGCCGCCGTGGTGCAGAGACACCCAGGTGGCACCGCTGGCGGTGTTGAGCAGGGCGTTGAGCAGCGGCCAGTCGGATACGGCATCAGAGCCGTCCTTCATTGATTCGGTTTCACGGTTCGGGCTGGCGACCGAGCCGGAATCCAGGTGGTCACGGCCAATGACGATGGGAGCGGAGAGTTCGCCGCGGCGCACCATCTCGTTAAATGCCAGACCCAGTTTGGCACGTTGGCCCAGGCCGACCCAGCAGATACGGGCTGGCAGGCCCTGGAAGCTGATGCGCTCACGCGCCATATCCAACCAACGGTGCAGGTGCTCATCGTCTGGGATCAGCTCTTTGACCATGGCGTCGGTCTTGTAGATATCCTGCGGATCGCCAGACAGCGCAGCCCAACGGAACGGACCGACGCCACGGCAGAACAGCGGGCGAATATAGGCAGGCACAAAGCCCGGGAAGTCAAAGGCGTTATCAACGCCCATCTCTTTGGCCATCTGGCGGATATTGTTGCCGTAGTCGAAGGTAGGTACGCCCATTTTCTGGAACGCCAACATGGCTTCTACGTGTTCGGCCATCGACTGCTTGGCGGCCTTCACCACCACGGCAGGTTCGGTTTGCGCACGGCGGCGATACTCTTCCCAGCTCCAGCCTTTTGGCAGGTAACCGTTGAGCGGATCGTGGGCGCTGGTCTGGTCGGTGACCATGTCCGGGCGCACGCCACGCTTGACCAGCTCCGGCAGGATTTCTGCCGCGTTGCCACACAGGGCAATCGAGATGGCTTTGCCTTCGGCGCAGTACTTTTTCAGGCGCGCCAGTGCGTCATCCAGATCGGTGGCCTGCTCATCGACATAGCGGGTTTTCAGGCGGAAATCGATACGGCTTTGTTGGCATTCGATGTTCAGTGAACTGGCTCCGGCCAAGGTCGCGGCCAGTGGCTGTGCGCCACCCATGCCACCCAGCCCGGCGGTCAGCACCCAGCGGCCTTTCAGGCTGCCGTCGTAATGCTGGCGGCCAGCTTCGACGAAGGTCTCGTAAGTGCCCTGCACGATGCCCTGGCTACCGATGTAAATCCAGCTGCCAGCGGTCATCTGGCCATACATTGCCAGGCCCTTGGCATCCAGTTCGTTAAAGTGTTCCCAGGTTGCCCAGTGAGGCACCAGGTTGGAGTTGGCAATCAGCACGCGCGGAGCGTTACTGTGCGTTTTAAACACGCCGACCGGCTTGCCGGACTGCACCAGCAAGGTTTCGTCATCTTCCAGGGTTTTGAGGGTGGCAACAATCTTGTCGTAACAGTCCCAATCACGGGCCGCGCGGCCGATACCGCCATAAACGACCAGTTCGTGTGGATTTTCAGCCACTTCTGGATCGAGGTTGTTCATCAGCATGCGCAGCGGCGCTTCGGTCAGCCAGCTTTTGGCGTTTAATTGTGTACCGCGGGGCGCGCGAATATCAACATGGCGAACTTTGTTATTTGCAGTCACAGCTAGTTCCTCAAACAGTATCGGTACAAATCTCATCTTATGACGGCAACTCACAGGCCATAACAATGAGCGGGATTTATTAACATATACTTGTATGTACAAGCATATGCAACAGTGGCGACAATTTGAGAAAAATGGCATAAGCAAAGATTATTTGTGTTTTAAATCATGCATTTATGTTTAATTTTCGGATTAAGGCTATTAGCCGGACGTGGCAAAACAGTGAGCTGCTCTACAAAAATGAATTAAAATAGTGTCATTTTTGAGCGACAAATCACAATAATTTTACATATGGATTACAACTCAGCGGAAGCGATAAAAAAATCGTATTACCGGGGGATTGGGAGACAATGAATTGTAGGGGCGCCGCATGCTGCGCCCGATTAGCTGCATGCAGCGCCCGCTAATATAATCAATAGGTTAGATAGCTGGTTGCAATGCGCTTGAACGCGTCATTTTAAATACCGTGGCCAGGCTGGCTAACAGCGCCGGAATTGCCAGGAACAGCAAAATGCTCTGCACCTGCCACTCCATCGCCAGTAGCTGAGCGGCCATCATGGTGCCAGCCACGCCGCCAAAGCGGCCAATGCCCTGCATCCAGGCAATACCGGTAGCGCGGCTGTGTGTTGGGTAGTAGGTGGCTGCCAGAGTTTGCAGGCCGGATTGCGCGCCGTTCATGGTGATACCCATCAGGAAGATAAAGGCGCCGAGCAGCACGATCTGGCTATCCTCGGTGGCCATCGCCACAATCAGCAGGGCGCTGATGGCAAAGCCGGTAGAAACTACCTTGTGGGCATTCCAGCGGTCCATCAACCAACCGGCCATCAAGATCCCCAGCGTACCGCCGAAGGTGAACAGCGACGTCAGGATCGCCGATTGCTCAAGCTGATACCCCAGCCCTTGCATCAACAGCGGCATCCAGCTCAGCAATACGTAATAGATCACCAACCCCATAAAGTAGGTGAGCCACAGCATCAGTGTTCCCACCAGATAGGGGCGGCTGAACAGCAAGCCGACGCTGGTCTTCGACAGGGCCAGCTTGTCTTCATACAGGTAGAAACGGGTAATGTGGCTGATGTTGTGGCTGATAAAGCGTTGGGCGATCGGTTTGATTTTAGCGGCATCCTGACCACGGTTAACCATGTATTTCACCGATTCCGGCAGCAGCAGGATCAACAGCACGGTGAGCAATAGCGGGGCAATGGCCCCCAACAGCAGCACGCTGTGCCAACCGTAAGCGGGGATCAGCCAGGAAGAGATGGCGCCACCGCCTGCCGCTCCCAGCGGAAAGCCGCAGTACATGGTGTTGATGGCCCGCGATCGGCAGCGCTGCGGGGCGTATTCGGAGATCAGCGTGATGGCGTTTGGCATGGCGGCACCCAGCCCCAGCCCGGTGAGGAAGCGCCACAGCGTCAGGCTGTTGAGTGAACCCGCGTAGGCGGTGGCCAGGCTGGAAAGGCCAAAAAACAGGCAGGAGAACACCAGCACCCGTTTGCGGCCAACGCGGTCAGAAATCGGCCCGGCAACCAGGGCTCCCAACGAAAGGCCAAGCAGCGCAGCGCTTAATACCGGCCCCAGATCTTGTTTGACGATCCCCCAGTCTTTGGCCACTGAAGGGGCGATATAGCCCATCGCCGCCGTATCGTAACCGTCAATCGCCAGGATCAGGAAACCCAGGATGATCAGGGTCCAGTGAAACAGCGAAAATTTGCTGTCGTCGATAGCCTGCTGAATATTTAACTCGGTGGAATGAGCCATAGTTTCCTTAAACGCAGATGGGATGTTGATGGATCGTCGGAACTGCGCCCGACTTGTGCCTGCCTGTCTATACATCTGCGTCACAGGCGCATTTATGTCAAATATTTTCGTTTTAAATGTTAATTTTATGTTTGTTTTGGGCGGTGGATAACATCGGCGGTGGGCGTTTGGTGTTTAATAAACGCCACCCATTAACCGGTTAGCCGGAGAAAGCTGCTGGCTGCCGCCGAACGGACAAAATTTAATACACTTTTCCAGGTTTGGTCGCCCGGTCGGGATCTGCGATAATGCGTCTTTCCCTAGACAGATTGAGAAAAATGATGCAGTACCCGATTAACGAGATGTTCCAGACTTTGCAGGGCGAAGGCTATTTCACCGGCGTTCCGGCCATTTTTATTCGCCTACAGGGTTGCCCGGTGGGATGCAGCTGGTGCGATACCAAACACACCTGGGAAAAGGACGCCGATCGGGAAGTGGATATGCAACGCATCCTGGTTAAAACGGCCGAGAGTGATGCCTGGGGTAGCGCCAGTGCGGAACAGTTGCTGGAGGTGGTCGAACAACAGGGCTATACCGCACGCCATATCGTGATCACCGGCGGTGAGCCGTGCATCTACGATCTGATCCCGTTGACCAAGCTGTTTGAGAACGCGGGCTACGGCTGCCAGATCGAAACCAGCGGCACCCATGAAATCCTCTGTTCCCCCAATACCTGGGTCACCGTTTCACCCAAAGTGAACATGCGCGGTGGCTTGAAGGTGGTAGAGCAGGCGCTGATGCGGGCCGATGAGATCAAGCATCCGGTGGGGCGCGAACGTGATATTGAGGCGTTGGATGAGTTGCTGGCAACGTTGCACGACGAAAAACACCGTATTATCGCTTTGCAGCCGATCAGCCAGAAAGAAGAGGCGACGCGGTTGTGTATTGAGACCTGCATTGCCCGCAACTGGCGGCTTTCAATGCAGACGCATAAGTATTTGAATATCGCTTAAGACCGGTCCCTCACCCCAACCTGGATCGTCCCTTCAACCGCCGGTGCTCATGATGCATCACTGCACTTTCGGCTGGACTCGATCGGTTCCCTCTCCTTGGGGAGAGGGTTAGGGTGAGGGAGATCGCACCGCAGCCAATCGCCTCACCCTGAGACTTGCCCTATTAACCTTTATATACGCAGCCTGCGGTACAGGTCTCTTTGACCATCACTGCCGACAACTCTGGCAACTGCGGTTTCAACTGCTGCCAGATCCAGGCGGCGAGCACTTCGCTGGTCGGGTTCTCCAAGCCAGGAATATCGTTCAGATTATAGTGATCCAGGCGCTGCCAAATCGGCTTGAAGGCGGCCTTCAGCTCGGCAAAATCCATCACCCAACCGGTATGGGCGTCTACTTCCCCGGTCACTTCAATACGCACCATAAACGAATGCCCGTGCAGGCGGCCGCATTTATGGCCCTCCGGCACGTTTGGCAGATGGTGTGCGGCTTCAAACTGAAAATCTTTAAATAGCGTGGTTGCCATTATTACGGCCTCATTGACTCAAAAACCGCCGAATACTA
>NZ_JBKJYW010000269.1:0-6462 GCF_046715635.1 Serratia sp. (in: enterobacteria) | reverse complement strand
CGGTATCGTGGGTGAGCACATGCCGCTTCGGGAAGTGGTGAGTAAGAAGAAAGATGGGGTATTGCGCAGGAATATCAGCGGACTCGATCGGTTCCCTCTTCCCGTGGGAGAGGGTTAGGGTGAGGGGTCATTACTCGATCTGGCTAAAATTAACTGACCCTCAACGTGCCAGATGATAAATACTGTATCCCGTCGCAGCACCAGCCACATCCCAGGCAAAATCCTTCCAGCTCCAGCCCGTACCGCCTTCCCGACTGTCATACAGCTCTTTCGCCGCGCCCAAGCCAATCGAAAATAGCAGGCCAAAACTGCGGCTACGTGCCTCATTCCAGTTCTGGTGATCGCCATAGGCCGCGCCAGCGGCGGCAAATGCAGCGGAGGCCACAAAGTGTTGAGCCTTGTCTTTGCCGGTCCAGTTGTCTTTGGCCATATGGGTACAGCCACTGGAGAACAACAGTACCGGGAGGAGGATAAACGGGCGGAGTGGGCGCATAGTGAAAACATCCTGTCTCAAAATGTACAAAAAAGCCCGGCATTGCCATACCCGTCGCCTTTCAAACTGCAGCGTTGTTACCTGCGTGCGTGAGCCCCAGTCACTTACTAAAGTAAGCTCCTGGGGACACACGCACTTGTCGCCTAGCTGCAACTTGAAATTCATAGGGTATCGGTGACATGAAATTACAATATACGGCTAATCAAGCGATCAATACGGATCCGGCGCAGACGACGGATCAGTTTGCGTACCTTGACCGGATATTCCTGAATGCTTTGCAATTCGAGATAGTGGCCCACCACCGTGGTATGGGTGCGGATCGTTTCCAACTCTTTATGCCGTTGTTCGTGCATTTCGTGCTTGGGATCGTGGATCAGGATGGCGTTCTCCAGATCCAGCCGCCAGGCGCGCGGGTTGAGGTTGTTACCGGTGATCAACTGCCACTCATCATCGACCCACATCCCTTTCAGGTGATAGCTGTTATCGCCGTCTTTCCACAGGCGCACAATCAGCTGGCCGGTATCAACATAGCGTTGCAGGCGGCTCAGGAAGCGGCGCAGGTTGATTTCGTAGAGATAGGGTAGCGCGCCGATAATCTTGAACGGCTGATCTTCAGGAATGTAGAAGTCATTGGCCGTCTTGTCACCTACGATGATTTCCACCTGTTTCCCTTGGCGCAGCAGATAAATGATATTGCGCACCAGCAAGGCTGGCAGGTTGAAGTAAGGCGTGCACAACGTCAGTTTCTGATCGGTGCTGGACATCAGGTGGTGGATCGTTTTGTTCAGAATGCTCTGTTTACCCAGGCCGACTAACGGAGTGACGGCCAGCTCATCATTACCGGCGTTCCCCTGAAATTGATAGGCGGCACGGCGTAGGGCAAAGCGAAACAGGCGGGTTTCGTTCTTGATCTCCAGGCTTTTGGGTCTGTCATCACGATCAAGACGCTGTACGGCACCGGCGGTTAACAGATGCTGTTTGATGTAATCGCACAGGGTCACCGCCAACAGATTATTGGTGATCAGCTGATAGCGATCGTAACGATACTTCTCGTGCTGGTGCAGATAGACATCATTAATACTGGCACCGCTGTAGATCACCGTATCGTCAACGACAAAGCCCTTCAAATGCAGCACGCCCAGCGCTTCGCGAGTATTGACCGGAACGCCGTAAATCGGCACCGAAACCTGCGGGTGCTGTGCAGCCATAGCGCAGTACCAGTCGGCATTGGTATTCGCCGCTGCTGCACCGATACGCCCACGTTGAGCACGATGCCAGTCAACCAATACGCAGATTTCCAGCTCAGGGCGCTGCTGCTTGGCTTGATAGAGCGCATTGAGGATGTCGCGGCCCGCATCGTCATGCTCCAGATAGAGCGCTACCAGATAAATGCGGGTTGTTGCGTTAGCGATCGATTCCAGCAACGTTGCACGGAAATCAGCCGGCGTATAAAGGGTACGGACATCAGCAACCGTCTGGGGGAGTTTGGGCAGTTGTGCAAGGTGTTGTTGATGTTTGCTACGTTTAAATTTTGACAACATCACAGTGCGCTTCTTCTCTCATATTTGGATGGCCGGAACGCCACTTCCATGAATAAAATGCTTCGAACAATCGGGCGATAATACCACTAGTTGTGCCGATTGTGCGTATGTTTTGGCGTTAAGTAATGGATTCATATTACATTGCGACAGCGGTCACGGCGTCGCCCCATCCTGTAGCGGCAGGGTTAAATTGACAATCCCTTCGTCAATTTGCACATCGACCTTGAACCCCAGCTTTTGCGCCAGCGTGACCATTCCACGGTTATTGGGCATGGTAATGCCTGTCAGGCGGGTCAGACCTTGCGCTCGAGCATAGCCGATCATTTTCATCAATAGCTGTCGGCCCAAGCCTAAGCCTTTCAGATCGGAACGCACCAGCACGGCGAATTCGGCGTCGGTGTTGTCCGGATCTGACAGGGCGCGCGTCACGCCGATGATCTCTTCGCCATCCCGTACCGCCACGAAAGCCATTTCTCGATCGTAGTCGATTTGGGTCATGTTCGCCAAATCGTCATGGCTAAACTCGTTGATCTCACTAAAGTAGCGATAATAGAGATCTTCCTTGGTGACCCGGTCGATAAAGTGCTTCAGCGCCGGTTCATCCTCCGGCAGGATCGGGCGGAACAGACATTGAGAACCGTCTTTTAATTCAATGGTTTCTTCCAGTTCATGGGGATAAGGGCGGATCGCCAGACGCGCCTGTGGATCGCCACTGAAAGGCGTTAACTGCATGGAAACGTCCAGCAGGGTAAATTCGCTGCCAGAGGCTAATACCGGATGAATATCGAGGCGTGAGATCTCTGGGCAGTCAAGGATCAGGTTGGAAACCTGCACCAACAGGCGGCTTAAGCCGGGGATATCAAGCGGCCGCAACGCACTGCGCCCACGGATTTTTCCCCCTTTCACTGCCTGCAACACCAGATAACGCGCCAGCGCCATATTCAGCGGTGGCAAGGCAACGGCGACCTGGTTTTCCTTGCGCCATTCGATGCCGCCTTCGCCCAGCATGATCAGCGGGCCGAAGGTCGCGTCCTGTTCAACGGCAATCCGTAATTCTTGTGCTCCGGCACGGTTGGCCATGCTTTGCACTAACAGGCCGTGTATGCGCGCTTGCGGATAAGTGCGCTTCACTCGATCGAGGATCGCTTCCGCCGCCCGCTGCACTTCGGTGGCGGTACGCAAATAAAGCATGACCCCCTGCACCTCGGATTTATGCGAGATATCCGGAGAGCGTAGTTTCAGCGCCACCGGGTAGCCAATCTGTTCGGCAATGTGTACCGCTTCGGCGCTGTCACTGGCAATCCAGGTTGGCAAGGTACTGAGGCCGTAAGCCTGCAAAATCGGTTGGACTTCATGGGTATCCAGTTGGCTAGCCCCTTCGGCCAATGCCTGATGGATTAACTGGTGTGCTGCGGCGGTATTGGCCGTAAGCCCGATCGGTAACGCCGGAGTTTCCTTCAGCTGCTTCTGGTTACGGCGGTATTCCACCATATGCATAAACGCGGTGACGGCACCTTCTGGCGTTCGGTAGGTTGGGATCCCGGCCTCGGTAAACAGGCGGCGGGCTTCCTGAGAGGAGTATTCGCCGCACCAGTTGGTTAACAGCGTAATGCGTTTACCGCGTGGGTGCTGGCGGATGGCCTCGATCAGCCGTTCGGCGGTCTCAGTGCCCGGAGAGGCGGCGCTAGGGGCATGGATCAACAGCAGGGCGTCATAGTCGTGGCTGTCGAGCAGCGGTTGCAGAGCGGCCAGATAGCGCTTGGGGGTTGCATCATCACGCAGATCGATAGGATTTCCTGGGCGGATAAACTCCGGCAGGGCAGAGCTCAGCTTCTCCTGAGTCTCATCCGTCAACGTTGCCAGCTTACCGTTGCGGGAGAGTAATTCATCCAGCGCCATGGCTGCGGGGGCCGCGCCGTTGCTGATAATCATTAGCCGCTCACCGCGCAGCGGGTGCATATGGCTTAAGGTTTCCACGGCGGAAAATAGCTCGTGAGTATCCTGCACACGCAGCAAACCGGCGCGTTGGATCGCAGCATCGTAGGCGGCGTCCAGTCCCTGCTGGCTGTTGAGCAGTAGCTGCGCCTGTTGGCTACGGCCACTTTTGATCACCAGGATAGGCTTATTGCGCGAGGCACTACGGGAGGCAGAAAGGAAACGCCGCGCGTCGTTGATGTTTTCCAGATACAGCAGAATGGCGCTGGTTTTGCTGTCGCGGGCCAGGAAGTCGAGCAGATCGTCGACGTCGATATCCAGGCTATCCCCTAACGCGATGAAGTAGGAGAAGCCAACCTCCCGTTGTTGCGCCCAGTCCAGAATGGTGTTCGCCACGGCGGCAGACTGGGAGATAAACGCCAGCTTGCCTTTCTGAATGGGGACCGGCGAAAAGCTGGCGTTGATCCCTTGCCAAGGCGCCAGCAAGCCCAGGCTATTTGGCCCCAGCAGGCGCATTGAGTAATGTTGTGCGGTGGCCTTCAGCTCGGCGAATTGTTCCACGGGGGAGGAAAGTACGATGGCGGTTTTGCAGCCGCGTTCACCCAGGGCTTCGATCAGTGCCAGGTTACGCTGGGCATTGGTACACAGCACGGCCAAGTCGGGAGTTAACGGCAGGCTGGCCACGTCGGGATAAGCCATCACGCCACAGACTGCCTTGTAGCGAGGCGTGACCGGCAGTATCGGGCCGGTAAATCCGCCAGCCAGCAGATTGCGCATCATCAGGTAGCCAGCCCGGCCGGGCTGTTGCGAAGCGCCGAGCACGGCAATCGATTTGGGACGTAATAGCGCTTCTAACCCTCTCTGGCTCATGTGCGGCTCCTGATCGGTTTACCTGAAAGAGGCAAATTATCGTCTGATTCTAGGCGCTTTGTGGCTGATTTGCTGTGACCGGTGCCTCTGGGCGGTGAGGTTTCCCGGCCAGATACTGTTCACGGAAGTAATTGAAATGTTGGCTCAGCCCGGTCGCGGCCTGTTCATCCCCCGCCTGTTGCAGCAGGGCGGCAGCCACCTCTGCCGTACAGTGCTGTTCGGGGCGGCTGGCAACACGTAGCAAATAGTCTGATGAGGCCAACACGTTCAGTGAAAAGACCGGGAACTGATTCAGATAGGGGCTTTTACGGAACATCTTGCGCGCTTCCGACCAGGTACCGTCGAGCATGATAAATAGTGGGGGTTTGCCTCCGGTGGGCACGCTGCTAACCACCGGGCGATCCGCATCGGCATAAGAGGCCGGGAATACCACGTAGGGTTGACGAGTGGGATCGTTGATGGCTGCCAGCAGGCCCGGATCGACTTCGGTGCGTGACCAGGTAAACGCCAGGGTATCAGGTAGGATATCGGCGATCAGGCGGCCGGTATTGCTGGGTTTTAACGGTTCTGCGCCGAACATGATCAGGCAGAAGCGGCTGTTGGCCTGCTGCGGTTTGATGGTGGCACACAGGCAGTTTTGCTGCGGCAGCAAACAACCCTGACAGCGCACGGCGCGGCAACCCCTCGCCAGAAACGGGCGGGTGGCGCGGTCTAAACGGTGTTGGCGCAGACGAAGTACGGCGTTGTCAGTCATAACTATCCTGAAAAACCGCCATTGTAGCGCAGAAAAAAGCCCGGCGGGAGGGGCGCACGGGCTATCCAGGCGATGTTATGCCGACAACAACTGGCGGCATAGTAAGCGCTTTTGCGTTAAACTAGCTCGTTAAGCCAGTTATCGAACGGCGCTTTCGGCATCGCGCCGTTGAGCATATCGACCATCTTGCCTTCACGGAATACCATGATGGTGGGGATGCTGCGAATGCGGAAGCGGGCGCTCAACTCGGGTTCGGCTTCGGTATTGACCTTCACGAAGCGCACCTTGCCAGCACGCTCCTGTGCCACGTCTTCAAAGATCGGCGCGAAGCTGCGGCACGGGCCACACCACGGGGCCCAGAAATCGACCACGATCGGCAAGTCGTCTTGCAGGAGCTGGTCCAACGTGGCAGCGGTGGCGTTAATCACTTCACCGTCGAACAATTCATGGCCGCAGCGGCCACATTTAGCACCGTCCGCCAGACGTTCTTCCGGCACGCGGTTGGTGGCATTACAAGCTGCACAAACTGTATTCATGATTACCTCAGGGGGGGTGACGCAGCGAAACTGGCTACGAATATACCCGTCGTCTTTCAAGCTGCAGCGTTGTTACCTGCGCTTGCTCACCCCAGTCACTTACCCAAAAGTAAGTTCCTGGGGATGAGCAAGCTTATCGCCTAGCTGCAACTTGAAATCCATAGGGTAAATGTATCTTTAATGTTGCTTATTATCGTTAAAAGCGCGGCATTCGACCAAGTGATTTGTTCGATGAATTTGATAGATGCTAGCTTTTAGCGCAAGTTGGTGGCTTAGCGCACCAACATCAGGTAATCTTCGCGCCCTGCGCGTTGGTGGAGAAGACAATGAACG
>NZ_JBKJYW010000268.1:0-3467 GCF_046715635.1 Serratia sp. (in: enterobacteria) | reverse complement strand
CCTTGAATACGGGTAACGCTGACAACGGCGGACTCCAACGTATTAATGTTGCGGCTGGTGATACTCTGGAACGCCGTCACCAGTTGGCTGGCCAGCACGATCGCATCCACGCCCTCATGCGGGCGTGCCGCATGGGCTCCCTTACCCTTTACGCCAATCACGAAGCGATCGACGTTGGCATAAAAGGGGCCTCCTCTGGTGGCAAAGGTTCCCACCGGCAGACCGGGTTCATTGTGCATGCCAAAAATGGCGCTCACGCCATGCAGAACGCCAGCCTGTATCAACATCCTGGCACCCGTGAAGTTTTCTTCCGCAGGTTGAAACAGCAACCGTACCCGACCAGTCAGTTGCGTTTCCCGTGCTTTCAGCAGCAATGCCGCTCCCAGGATCACACTGCTGTGAACATCATGCCCGCAGGCATGCATGACGCCTTTATGTTGTGAACTAAAGGGAGCGTCTGTGGCTTCTTCAATCGGCAATGCATCAATATCGGCACGTAAGGCTATGACCTTCTCACCTTGGCCGACCTCGGCTACAACACCCGTGGTGAGAACATAAGGCAGTAAACGCAGCCCGGCGGATTCGAGCCAGTGCCGCAGCCGTGCGGTGGTGGCTATTTCCTGTCCAGAAAGTTCCGGGTTGCGATGCAGCTCGCGCCGCCAGTCAATCAATTGCTGTGCAAATGTCATCTTTTACCCTTTAGGCGGATTCATTTTCGGTGGCGTAGCTCGCAATACCTTCTGCGAGCAGGCGCAATGAAGCGATCCGCGCCGATCCTTCGGCGACCGGGGTATCAATGATGAATTCATCAATTCCAAACGTCTGTTGCAAGGCAGAAAGCTCTGCACGGACGGTTGCGGCGGTGCCTTTGATCAGTGAACGAGTACGTTGTTCAATCAGCCGGGCAGGGCTACCCGCCTGGCGGGCAAAGGCCTGGGCCTGAGCCTCACTGGCCACGGTTACACGCTGACCATTCTCAAGCTCAACCCCCCATATCTCCACCTGAGCCGCCAGCGCGGTTGCCTCAGCTTCGCTCGCGGCCACAATCACCTGCACGGCCACCAGCGTGTCGCGTTGGCTGTGGTTTCGCCAGGTAGTAAGGACTTCCCTCATCAGGGATTTATCGCCATTAAGATGAGCCGCGAAAACGAAATTCCAGTCCAGCTGTGCCGCCAATATTGCACTCTCGTTGCTGGCCCCCAGCAGGAAACGGTCTGCAATATGCGGCGGGATGGGGGTGGCTTGTAGTGCATCCTCACCTTCGTCTGCGGCGGGCAAGGAGAGCCAGTTATCTAGCTGCGCAAGCTGGTCGGCAAACGAGCCTTTCTCTTGCTGATGAAGACCTTGTTGCAGTGCCCGTGTTGCCAATGGCAACCCGCCTGGGGCCTTGCCCACGCCAAGATCGATACGGCCAGGTGCCAACGAGGCCAGCAGGTTGAAGTTTTCAGCCACCTTATAGGGGCTGTAATGCTGTAGCATCACGCCGCCTGAACCCACGCGGATATGGCGAGTCTGGCCAAGGATCCAGGCAATCACCAGTTCCGGTGAAGGGCTGGCGAGGTGGGGAGTATTGTGGTGTTCAGCAATCCAGAAGCGATGATAGCCCCAGGTTTCGGCCTGTTTTGCCAAGTACAGCGTGCGCTGCAAGGCATCAGACGCGGTTTCCGTTGCTGCAACCGGGCTTTTATCAAGCAGGCTGATTCGATAAGACATGTCATGCACTCGTTCCAATTAACATGGCTTCATTATTGGAACGCCGGGCAGGTTGGGGGAAACAATTTATTTACATTTGATTAGCTAAATAGTGGGAAAGCAGCAACAATAAACCCATCATCAGGTGACGCAGTTGTCAACTCCTAACGCCGATTTATTCAACAAAGTCGCATCTATCTTGAAAATTATCGGATATATTATAAATTTGACAATACAAAGGAGTTAAAAATGTGCAATCCATACAAAGAATGTAAAACGTATGAAACATCTAATTTTATTATGCGTCTTATTACAATAGATGATGCAGAAGGTTTGTTAAAATGTTATTCGGATGTAAAATCCAGGCATTATTTCAATTCGGATATGTGTACGGGCAATTTCAATTTTAATACGATAGAAGAAATGAAAAATTCAATAATAGGCTGGCTTGGTTGCTATGAGCGTGAGGAGTTTGTAAGATTTTCAATTGTGAATAAAGAAGAAAATCTTGCGGTAGGGACTATAGAAATGTTTGGGACGGTTGGTGCTTATAAGGTTAATACAGGGATTTTGAGGTTGGATATACTGTCACGTTATGAAAATGAAATGTATCTAAGTGAAATATTTTCCTTGTGTCTTGACGGCTTCTTTGAAGAGTTTGAGGTTGAAAAAATAATCACGAAAGCAATTCCGTTAGCTAAAGAAAGGATAGAATCGCTTGTGGGACTTGGGTTTGAAAAATATGAATTTCCAGATAGGGAGGATTACTATGCACTGTCTAAAAAGACAAGCGTTTTAAACGGCTAGTATTATAACATTTATAATTATGATGAATTTTTGCGGCTAAAGTGTATCGGTCACAAAAGTTATATAGGGTAACGATGGGCCTTTATGCTTTTCCACGGCTTGTTTTAATCCATTGATATCAAATTGCCAACCATCAAGCATCGGTACTTTTGTGATTTTCATACCCGCAATGACGGCGAAATGTTCACCGTCGCCGTAGGTCAGTTCCGGGATCACCAACTGTGAGTCCGGTGTGACATACGCTTCTATCGACGCACGTATACCTTCTGAAGAACCCGCTGTCAGTAAAATGCCAACGAAGCCCCCAATAAAGCCCCTAAAATTTTGATTGTCATAAATGTGATATATGTCATTTTTTTGGTGCCATCACAGTAAAGATCCTGCTGGCTTTGCGGTTTTTCTATAGAGTGACTTACCAGAGGCGAGGGTATTTATACCTGATAGGGTAGAGACTAATCACGTTGCGTGTGTTTAATATATTGGTACATCCCGATCTCCTGACATTAGGGGGAAAACGTGTCAACGCTATTTAGGCGGGGCAGTTTTTTGGTAAGGGGGCAAAGGATTTGCCCCCTTACATTATCGGCAGTCAATGCCTAGCACGGGAGTAGCTGCCGACAATGCGGTGGGGTTTACCGGGATTAACTTACTGACTATTGGCAATAATAGCGCGCAACAGCTTCTTCAAAATGCCCACTTCGTCTGCCGTGAAAGCGGACAGGACCTGCTCTTGCTGTTTGGCGGCAATATCTCTCAGCACGCTGGCCTGGCGTTCGCCTGCCTCGGTCAAGTGATGGCCATTCTCGGTGCTGGACACCAAACCTTTAAGGTACAACGCTTTCTGCGCCTCTTCGATCTCTCTGGTTGGCATCGCCATTTCTGCCAGCAGGCAGGCTTTATCAAGGCAGGCGTCGCTGTCTAGCACCAGCAGCATTCTGGCCTCGCTGGCTCGCAACCCGGTGGAGAGT
>NZ_JBKJYW010000267.1:0-3576 GCF_046715635.1 Serratia sp. (in: enterobacteria) | reverse complement strand
CTTTTTCATCGTTAACTTTGGCTTGTGCCGTCAACTGCTCCTGCAACTTGGCGCTAGCCTGTTGCAACTGCTTCACCTGTTCGGCTTTCTGCTCGCTATCTTTGGTTTGGGCAGCCAGCTGTTCTTGCAGCTTCGCCATCGCCTGTTGGGTCTTCTGCTCGTTCTCTTTGCTGCGCGCCGCCAGTTGATCTTGCAGCTGTGTGACCTGCAGAGCCTTCTGTTCACGCTCTTTGGTTTGAACAGCCAACTGTTCTTCCAGCTTCGCCAGCGTCTGCTGGTTTTGCTGCAACTGGGCAGCCAACTGCGCTTTTTCATCGTTGACTTTAGCTTGTGCCGTCAACTGCTCCTGCAACTTGGCGCTCACCAGTTGCAGCTGCTTCACCTGTTCGGTTTTCTGCTCGCTGTCTTTGGTCTGGGCAGCCAACTGTTCTTGCAGCTTCGCCATCGCCTGCTGGGTCTTTTGTTCGTTCTCTTTGCTGCGCGCCGCCAGTTGCTCTTGCAGCTGTGTGACCTGCAGAGCCTTCTGTTCACGCTCTTTGGTTTGAGCAGCCAACTGTTCTTGCAGTTTCGCCAGCGTCTGCTGGTTTTGCTGCAGTTGCGCAGCCAACTGCGCTTTTTCGTCGTTAGTTTTAGCATACGCAGTCAGTTGCTCTTGCAGCTTGGCACTAGCCTGCTGCAACTGCTTCACCTGTTCGGTTTTCTGCTCACTGTCTTTGGTCTGTGCGGCCAGTTGTTCTTGCAGCTTCACCATTGCCTGCTGGGTCTTTTGCGACAATTCTTTGTTGCGAGTCGTCAGTTGATCTTGCAACTGCTTAACCAACTGAGCTTTGTATTCACTGTCTTTGGTCTGGGTGGCTAACTGTTCCTGCAGCTTTGCCAACGCCTGCTGATTCTGCTGCAGTTGCTGGACCTGTTGTGATTTTTCATCGTTAGTTTTGGTCTGTACCGCCAACTGCTCCTGCAACTTGGCGCTGGCCTGTTGCAGTTGCTTCACCTGTTCGGCTTTCTGCTCGCTGTCTTTGATTTGGGCGGTTAGCTGTTCTTGCAGCTTCGCCATCGCCAACTGGGCCTTGTTGTCATGCTCTTTGTTACGCGCCGCCAGTTGCTCTTGCAGCTGTGTTACCTGCAAGGCTTTTTGCTCACTGTCTGTGGCCTGGACAGCCAACTGTTCTTGCAGCTTCGCCAACGCCTGCTGGTTTTGCTGCAGTTGCTTGGCCTGCTGGGCCTTTTCATCGTTAGTTTTAGCATAGGTAGCCAACTGTTCTTGCAACTGGGTACCAGCCTGTTGCAACTGCTTCACCTGCTCGGCTTTCTGCTCGCTGTCTTTGGTTTGGGCAGCCAGTTGCTCCTGCAGCTTCGCCATCGCCTGCTGGGACTTCTGTTCATTCTCTTTGCTACGCGCTGACAGTTGATCCTGCAGTTGGGCCATGGCCTGCTGATTTTGCTGTAACGTTTGCTGCAGTTGCTTGATCTGTTGTGCTTTTTGTTCGTTATCTTTGGTTTGCGCTGCCAACTGCTGCTGCAATTGCGAACTGGTACGCTGATCCTGCTGTTGCAGCTTCATTTGCTGCATCTGCCGATCGCTTTCCTTGGCCTGTGCGGCAAGCTGCTGTTGCAACCGCGCATTTTCCCGCTGGCTTTGCTCAATAGCCTGTTGCAGGCGCACCAACTCTGCGGAAGAGCCCGCTGACTGAGATTGCGCTTTACGCAACTGCTCAAGTGCCGCCTCCTGGCTGGTGACTTTGGCCTTCAGCTGATTGATGGTTGCCTGCAGCGTCTTCATCTCACGAATGCGCTCAGCGCCTTTCTCAGCCAGTGCGTTAGGCTTACTGCTGGCAGGTTTACTACTCTTGGGTTTTGCAGGTTCTGCTGTATCCAGTTGTGAAGGCGTCAGAAACAGTAGTGCCGGAGCCTCATCCACCTGGCGCGTGATCGCTTCCAGTGAATTCAACGCATGAGCATCAGGAGTAACCGCCTCTTCAGCCCTTACTACTCCTAGCGGCAACGCCAACGTCAACAAGGCACCGCAATATATCCTGCGTTTCATTTCACGCTTTCCCCTCTCTGGATCAGGCCTTGCAGGACGTCACGTTCGATCTCGGCACATAACTGATTGGTCTTATATTTGTACAATGCATCAAGGGTGTCTTTGGTTGTCGAATTGACATCACCGCGTACTGCGCTATAAACCGAGGCATTGTTCACCAGGCGGTTAAAGTTGGCCTGCTTGACCGCATAAGCCTTCGGATTTACCTGCTTGAGTGAGGCCAACTCGCTTTGGCAAAGGCCAATCTTGTTGGTTTTGGTTTCTACGGCTGCCTGAGGTGGTGGCGGGGACACACTGATCTGCTGAGGGGGAGCTTGTACGGTGGCCGCTTGCGAGTCTTCTTGCGAGCTCGTCTGTGCGGTTTTCTGGCATCCTGCCAGCAACAAACCACTGCACAGGATTACGCCTAAACAAAGGTTCTTTTGGGTGCTTATCATCGAAAATTCCTTTAAAAAAATTCCGTTACCGATATGTCAACTCAAACAAGATCGGGTATATCCTGAATAAATAATATGTGTACTTTTCAGCAATGATATAGGGGAGGCACTTCAGTAGCAAACATTCACTAGAACTATACTATGGCCGATCATTGCCCCTACTCTTGCAACATCCGCCATGGTCTATTGACTTAACGAATACTTAACCTGGTTTCATCGGTGTCCAAGCAAGCGCAACAATGCGCCTACAACCTGCCAGCGATTTAGCATGCCACGACGATTATGAAGTGCAAAATAATACTGGTATTTTTTATATCCAGCAACTCTGCGAGCGTGCTTGAACGCCGAGTTGCGGGGGAAAAATGGCCCTTACCGCCAGGAAGAACAAAGGCACTCCCCCGCATGCAAGAGCATCCATTCTGGTTTTTTCGCTAAAAAAACCACAAAATAAAAAAATAAAATACAGTTAAAACAGTTATATAGACAGAAATCTAACGATATCCGCCGTTCTCAGTGAGACCCCCATTTTTCCGCATGAAAATGGCCATTACCTATGATTAAAAATAGATATTTATATTATTAAAAACGCATTTTTTGGAGATTTACTCCATACGTGCCTGGATAGTTTTCTATAGCGACGCGTGGTTTCAAGATTTATCTGAGATCATCTAATTACTGTGTAAAAAATAAAGGGCGTGGTGATAATGCTTACACGGATTTTTCTGCCAATTATTAGGAATAGACCCCTATAATTGCAGGAAAGTTCCTAGAATACAGCCCTGTTATCTCATCTTTTAATTAAGAATTTTCTCGCATTTACCCTTTAAAATATCGTCCCCCCGCAAAATTCAGGATTAACTCGCAAAGTGCGCTCGGCCCGTAATGATAGCGGCCTACCAACCAGTGACAAAGTTTAACCTGCTGGAAAATAAGTCAATTTGCTCATTAGCTCGACAAACAGAACATTTGTGCATTTTCATGCTTTACAAGCCCCATCGGCACCGCTATTATTCGCCCCGTTCACACGATTCCTCTGTAGTTCAGTCGGTAGAACGGCGGACTGTTAATCCGTATGTCACTGGTTCGAGTCCA
>NZ_JBKJYW010000266.1:0-3937 GCF_046715635.1 Serratia sp. (in: enterobacteria) | reverse complement strand
CGTCAGTGGCTTCCGGCCCGGGCTGTTCTCCGCCGACGTCGCGCTGTGCGTCGATCTCCGCCGGATCGGTGTCTGCGTCGCCTTCGAGCCGGCGGCCGTGGTCCGGCACGGCTACGACGCCGACCTCGGGTCGTTCCTCCGCGAGCGGCTCGCGCGCGGCGCCGACTTCGGCCGCGTCCGGCCGGAGCTCGAGGGATGGTCGACCAGGCGGACGGCTGTTCAGGCGCTCGCGACCCCGCTGGCCGGCACTGTCGAAGGCGGAGGCCACAACGTCGGTCACCACCTGTTCGGTCAGGGCGGAAGAGTCGACGATCATCGCGTTCAAACCGCCGGTTTCGGCAATCAACGGGGTCGGGCGGCCTTGAGGATCCAGCCGGCCTGCGATATTGCGTTGCAGAATGCCCGCAACGTCGGTAGAGCCGGTGAACATCACGCCGCGTACGCGGGCATCATTGACCAAGAGGGAACCGACAGTTTCACCTTGGCCAGGCAACAACTGCAGGACGCCCTGAGGAATGCCAGCCTCCAGCAGGATGCGCACCGCCTGGGCGGCGACCAACGGCGTCTGCTCCGCAGGTTTTGCCAGCACGCTGTTACCAGCGGCAAGGGCGGCGGCAACCTGGCCGGTGAAGATAGCCAGCGGGAAGTTCCACGGGCTGATGCAGACTACCGGGCCTAACGGGCGATGGCTGTCGTTGGCGAAGTCGTCACGCACTTGGCCAGCGTAGTAATGCAGAAAATCAACCGCCTCACGGACTTCTGAGATGGCGTTATTGAAGGTTTTACCCGCCTCGCGCACCAGGATCCCCAGCAGGCTTTGCAGTTGGCTTTCCATCAGTTCTGCCGCGCGTTCTAAAATGGCAGCACGTTCGGAAGGCGGAGTGGCAAACCAGATCGGCCCGGCTGCGGCTGCAGAGTCTAATGCCCGGCTGACTTCACCTTCGGTGGCTTCACGCACGTAGCCGACGATATCACCCGGTTCGGCAGGGTTGATCACCGGTTGTTCAACTCCTTGATCCAACGGAGCATCGATAATCGGCTCAGCACGCCATTGTTGGCTTGCGCTGGTGAGCAGGGCGCTGGACAGCGAAGCCAGGCGCTGTTCGTTGGAGAGATCCAGGCCGCTGGAGTTAACGCGTTTTTCACCATATAGCTCACGCGGCAACGGAATGCGCGGATGCGGTAAACCTATACGGCCTTCACTAGCTGCCATGGCCTCGACCGCGCTGACCGGATCGGCTACCAGTTCGTCAAGCGGTAGGGTGGCATCGGCGATACGGTTAACGAATGAGGTATTGGCGCCGTTTTCCAACAGACGGCGTACCAGATAGGCCAACAGCGTTTCGTGCGTGCCGACCGGCGCATAAATACGGCAAGGGCGGTTCAGCTTGCCATCGGCCACTTTGCCTACCACCTGTTCGTACAGCGGTTCGCCCATGCCGTGCAGACACTGGAATTCGTACTGGCCTGGATAGTAGTTATTGCCCGCCAGGTGATAGATGGCACTCAGCGTGTGGGCGTTGTGGGTAGCAAACTGCGGATAAATCAGGTTCGGCACCGCCAGCAGCTTGCGGGCGCAGGCCAGATAGGAAACGTCGGTATACACTTTGCGGGTATACACCGGGTAACCTTCCAGGCCATCCATCTGGGCGCGCTTGATTTCGCTGTCCCAGTACGCGCCTTTGACCAGGCGGATCATCAGGCGACGGCGGCTGCGGCTGGCCATGTCGATCACCGCATCAATGGCAAACGGGCAGCGCTTCTGGTAAGCCTGAATAACAAAGCCGATGCCGTTCCAACCGGCCAACTGCGGTTCAAAGCACAGCTTTTCCAGCAGATCGAGGGAGATTTCCAGGCGATCGGCCTCTTCGGCGTCGATATTGATGCCGATATCGTATTGGCGAGCCTGCAACGTCAGCGACAGCAAGCGGGGATACAGCTCTTCCATCACGCGATCGTACTGGGCACGGCTGTAACGTGGGTGCAACGCCGAGAGTTTGATCGAGATGCCAGGGCCTTCATAGATACCACGGCCATTGGAGGCTTTGCCGATGGCGTGGATCGCTTGCTGATAGGAAACCAGATAGGCCTGCGCATCGGCTTCGGTCAGCGCGGCTTCACCCAACATGTCGTATGAGTAGCGGAAGCCTTTGTCTTCCAGTTTGCGCGCATTGGCCAGCGCTTCGGCGATGGTTTCACCGGTTACAAACTGTTCGCCCATCAGGCGCATCGCCATATCGACCCCTTTACGGATCAACGGCTCGCCGCGCTTACCGATGATGCGGTTCAGCGCGCTGGACAGATTGGCTTCATTATGGGTAGACACCAGCTTGCCGGTAAACAGCAGACCCCAGGTTGCGGCGTTGACGAACAGCGAAGGGCTGCGGCCAAGGTGGGAATGCCAGTTGCCGTTGCTGATTTTGTCGCGGATTAACGCATCGCGCGTTGGCTTGTCTGGAATACGCAGCAGCGCTTCGGCCAGGCACATCAGAGCCACCCCTTCCTGGGAAGAGAGCGAGAACTCCTGCAACAACCCTTGCACCATACCGGCGCGGCCGTTGGCACTCTTCTGATTACGCAACTTTTCGGCAATGCCATAGGCCAGTTTATGGGTGGCCTGTGCCAGTTCGGCGGGCAAACGCGCCTGTTCGAGCAGCATCGGCACCGCTTCGGTTTCCGGACGGCGATAGGCGGCGGTGATGGCCGCACGAGCCACGGACTGCGGCAGGATCTGTTCGGCAAACTCAAGGAAGGGTTGATGGGACTCTTCAGGCACCTGCGGCGTGACATCATCCGCTTCTGCCTGGCTGGCAGCGGCCAGCGCCGGAATTTCTGGCAGATCGGAACCGCTCTCCAGACGTTCAAGATAATTGAAAATAGCCTGCTTGATTAACCAGTGTGGCGTGCGGTCAATCCGTTGCGCCGCACTTTTGATGCGATCGCGGGTTGCTTCATCGAGCTTCACGCCCATTGTGGTAGTGCCCATGCCAATCCAGCTCCTGTGTTTGGAACCCCTCCCAACCGGCCAGATTAGGGGCGTTCCGTAGCGTAATGAGGTTATTGATGCCGACAATATCCTGCATGTTGCAACTTTGTGCAACCTTGTTAAATGTGCTCCGTAGCGAAGTGTGACTCCAATCGATTTTTTAACATCTTGAGCGCAACGGATTACGGGCAGAGAAGTGGGGACGCGGTGTGCGACGAGCTTATTTCCCTGTATTAATCAGGGTTAAGTAAGAGGTGCAACTCATTTCAGCGGTGACGAGTGCAACCTTGACAGCGAATAAATGTGACCTGGCGTGAGTTTCGTGTGACTTTTTTGTTAAATATCTTGTTGGTTGTTGACTGCCTCATCTAGGATAGCCAGCGCTCAGACCATGATGGGTATAAACGCTGTTCATCCGCCACCATCGCAATGCGCCCCGTTCCGGCGCGTGGTGGGTGAAATTACTGACATAAAAATACCCGATAACTTTCAATAGGCTGCTAACATACGGCGGCTTGAAAGGGAGAAGGGAATAAAAAATGGAGAGTTTAAGATAATGAACACACCTATGCTGGTGACCTTCGTGGTCTACATTCTTGGGATGGTGGTGATCGGCCTGCTGGCCTATCGGGCGACCAACAACTTTGACGACTACATTCTGGGTGGCCGCAGCCTGGGCAGTGTAGTGACCGCGCTCTCCGCCGGGGCGTCCGATATGAGCGGCTGGCTGCTGATGGGATTACCGGGTGCGATTTTCCTCTCCGGCATCTCGGAAAGCTGGATCGCCATCGGGCTGACCATCGGGGCTTACCTGAACTGGAAGTTGGTGGCAGGGCGGTTACGCGTCCATACCGAAGCCAACAACAACGCCTTGACGCTGCCGGATTACTTCACCAGCCGTTTTGAGGATAACAGCAAACTGCTGCGGGTGATTTCCGCCATCGTCATCCT
>NZ_JBKJYW010000265.1:0-5837 GCF_046715635.1 Serratia sp. (in: enterobacteria) | reverse complement strand
GAAATGGCGCAGGCACTTGGCATCAAACAACCCACCGTGGCGGGCATGGAAAAGCCTGGCCGCGATCTGAAGCTCTCCTCCCTCAAACGCTATATTGAGGCCGCGGGGGGGAAATTGCGTCTGGATGTAGAACTACCGGATGGTTCCCACTACGGGTTTGTTATTTAATCACGTCATCTAAAAAACCCTTATTTCGCAGAGGCTTAGGGCATAATTTTCTGCAGTTGAAACTCCATCCACAATAAGAATATTACTCATGATCATGTGAAATCCTCTCAGGATCAAGTTTATAGAACTTTGCATAGGTAAGGAAAGCCGTTGCCAACATGATAAAGGCTGCAATCAGAAAACCTATTGTAGTTCCGACACCGACGGAGAAATGCAAATCGGAGACCAGTAGTCCAAGTAACGCGACGCCAATAGCTCCGCCGATTTGACGCATGGCATTAATTGCCGCTGAAGCGGTTGCGGTTTTATCCGTAGGTGATGCATGAATAAATGCAGAAATAAGCGTGGGTAAGGCAATTCCACCGCCTATCGGCATCAGGAATAGAAAACAAACAAAAGTAAGATAACTGGCATCGGTATACACCAGAAAGGCGAGGATGATGTAAGTTACTGAGGCTGTGGCCAGCCCGGCCGTGATAGTTAGACGAGCTCCAAACCGTTCAGATAAGTAGCCGCTGGCAGTATTGGCCAGCGCAATAATAGTGAAGGTAAGTAGTGCTAATCCTGTCATTACGGGTGAAAATCCGCGGTAAACCTGAAAATAAATAGTTAATAAAAATATTGAGCCATAAAATGAAAAATTCATGGCAGCACCCAAGATTAACCCCATGAAAAAAATAGGGGTTCTTAAGAGAATGGGTGGGATAAAAGCATAATCATTATTCCTGATGTGGCGGAATAGTTGTATAGACGAAAATAAAAACAGCACGATAATCATGAGGTCTGAGAGTGTATATACCGATGGTTTTCCGGAACTGATAAGTACAAACACCAATGAAAAACTGGCAACAATAAAAATCAATATCCCTTTGGTGTCGGTTCGCTGAGATTGATAATGTGGTGGTTCCGGGATGAAGTAAAGAGTAAAAATGATGCCAGCAATACAGATCGGAATGTTGACGAGGAAAAGTGCATGCCATGAGTAGTGTTCTAATATAAGTCCCCCAATAAAAGGTCCTGCAGCACTTATAATTCCACCAATAGCGCTCCACCATCCAATGGCTTTTGTACGGAGCACAGCATTTCCCTGACTGGCCGCCGAAAGCAATGCGAGAGAAGAGGGAAGAATGAGGGCTGCCCCTATTCCTTGACCAACTCGACCAGCGATCATAATGTCAATTGAGGATGAGAAGGCGCAAATCAACGAGGAAAACAAAAAAATAACCATTCCGGTTAAGTTGACCATCCGACTGCCAAATCGATCGCTTAATCCACCAGCTGCAAGAAGAAGGGCGGCAAAAACGATGACATAGGCATCAGGGATCCACTGTAATGCAGACATGTCTGCCTGAAATACCTTAGCAAAGGTAGGTAATGCAACATTAACAATAGTAACATCAAGCTGAACAACTACGTAGCCAAGTGAGGTAACCAGTGCAGTTTGCAGAAGCGAAGATCGACAAGTTTTCATTACGCTTTATTTTCTTCACAGGTAAGCTTGATTGTTATTAATGATTTTTCCATGGCCATAATGGCCTCCATATGAAAAATGTTTCTTGCGGGGATAGGAATACATGTTGTTTATGTGTTGCCAAAATAACCAAATTGAATATGTATATTCTATTTGGTTATTAAAGATAATCACGTTGAGTTTGTCGGTGTATTTATTTTTTAAAGAAATCAATTGATTGAGTTGTTTGGTCAATTTATTTGTGTGTTTAATTTGTCAAAGCTTTACCTCTTGACTTGTGGAATGTTTAATCTACAATTAAGGCTGGGATTATGTTGTGAAACACCAAAAACAGTAGAAAATATGAAAAAAAATATTGGTAGACCTCGAGAGTTTCATCCACAAGATTTTCTTAACGCTTCGTTAAGTGTCTTTTGGATGAAAGGTTTTCATGCTACCTCAATCGCTGATTTGATGAAGGCATCGGGTTTGGCCAGTGCGAGTATTTACAAATTATATCCAGATAAAAGATCCATTTTTCTGGCTGCACTAACCCAATACATGAATGATGGGTTGAGCCGAATGGAGAAGCGAGCATGTGAACAGGATCCTGAGAAGGCCTTGCGAGAAACTCTGGATTATTGTGCTTTACTCTCTACCGACGAAGATGGCATGCGGGGTTGCTTTACCATTGCGGCGGCGAGTGAGTTGATCCCAGGTGATAAGGACATTTGCGAGAAAGTCAGCTATATGTTCAGTGGGATCAAAAAAAACTTGCTGAGCATAATCAAACGGGGTCAAGAAAAAGGCGTGTTTAGGCTTGATGTCAAGGCAGAGGTTATGGCTGAAAGCCTCTTTATGATGCTTGAAGGCATGCGTGTTTATGGCAAGGTTAAACCTGATTTTTCCTGTCTCAGGCAGGCAAATGAATTTATCATGATGAGTGTGTTAAAGACAGATTAAAGTAATAGCCATGTCTCAACCGGAGGTATTTAATGTTTATGCCAGGGATGCTTGTACGCTCACATAAACGACGTGAAATTATGGTTGTAAATGGTAAGGTTTCTAGTCGGGTATATTGCTGTTGGTATGAAAATGGTAAACGAAAATGGCAGTTTTTTAGTGCAGAAGAATTAACCGTCATCGAAGCAGGTTACAATCATCTTAGTTTCACCTGAATTCAGTGAAAAAGTTAGTTTTCTCGATCAATAAATACGGCTGACGTGAGTCCTGCCAACGAAAAGTTTTTTATTCTCAAACGGCTGAGATGATTTGCATCTCACGGTTAGACCACCATTTATAATCGCGCGAAACAGTCTAGCTCTGACTGAAAAATGATTACAATTTGTCAGGCTCTGATGAGTAAGAAATCCGAGGTTATGGTCGCTAAACAGGCGTATTATCGCAGTCGATGTCATCGTGCCCGATAGTGTCTATATTGTTTACCTATCGTCGGCAACAGCAGCGTCTGAACTTTGCGCCATCTTATTAGGAGTTTGATTATGTCCAGCACTCATCTGTCAGGTACTTTTACGCTCGGCACGCATACCGTCAAGCGGCTCGGCTATGGCGCCATGCAGCTCGCCGGGCCAGGTGTTTTCGGTCCGCCGAAGGATCCTGAAACGGCCATCGCGGTACTGCGTGAAGTGATTGCCAGCGGGGTCAACCATATCGATACCAGCGATTTTTATGGCCCGCATTACACCAATCAAATCATTCGCCAGGCGCTGTATCCCTATGCCGACGATCTGGTCATTGTCACCAAGATCGGCGCTCGCCGCGATGAGCAAGGCGCATGGTTGCCTGCGTTTTCTCCGGCGGAGCTGACCCAGGCCGTGCATGACAACCTGCGTAATCTGGGGTTGGATGTGCTTGATGTGGTCAATCTACGCTGCATGTTTGATGCACACGGACCAGCAGAAGGGTCGCTTGAAGAGCCACTCTCCGTGCTAGCCGAGCTACAGCAGCAGGGGCTGGTCCGCCATATCGGGCTGAGTAATGTCACCTCAGCTCAGGTTGCGCAAGGGCAGAAGATTTGTGAGATTGTCTGCGTACAGAATAATTACAACCTGGCACACCGGGATGACGACGCACTGATCGACGAACTGGCTGGCAAGGGCATTGCCTATGTGCCGTTCTTCCCGCTGGGTGGATTCACGCCGTTGCAGTCTACGACGTTGTCAGAAGTTGCGCAGCAGGTGGGAGCCTCGCCTATGCAGGTGGCACTTGCCTGGTTGCTGCAGCGTTCACCAAACATTCTGCTGATCCCAGGAACATCTTCCCTGGCCCATCTGAAAGAGAATCTCGCCGTAGCCCAACTCAAACTGCCGGGCGATGCTATTGCGAAGTTGAATGCGATGTAAGGCAACCCGGAAAATGTAACCTCTGCGGGAGCCCTGGGTTCCCGCTAATAATACATCCTCCCAGCATTCTCAGCCCTCTGCGTATCAACGCCAGTCCTGTTTTCTTTAATGTATTAATAAAATCCATTTTCGTCAGGAAAGAGACAAATGTTGTCTTAAATGTGTCCATTTCACAAGATGGTTGTTAATATGTTAACGAATAATCACCAAGACTCACGCCCACAACCGCTGAGGCGTTATTGATGATAAAGGAGCCGCTATGCCACCTGCCTTTACTAACCGGCCGCCACGTTGGTTGATCCCGCTACTGGGATCGCTGGTGGCTTTTGGCCCGCTGTCGATTGATATGTATCTACCTGCGTTACCCGCGATGGGGCAACAACTGCATGCCACACAGGGGCAGATGCAGCACTCATTGGGGGCATTCTTTGCCGGTTTTTGCATCGGCATGTTGCTGTACGGGCCGCTTAGCGATCGGCTAGGCAGGCGAAAGCTGCTGTTGAGCGGCATGCTGCTGTTTGTGATTGCCAGCGTGCTCTGCACGCAGGTCACCCAGGTTGAGCAACTGGTGGTGCTGCGGGCGTTACAGGCATTTGGTAGCGGAGCCGCTGTGGTGATGGCGCGCGCCATCGCCAGAGATGTTTATACCTCGGATGAACTGCCCCGAGTGTTATCGCTAATGACGTTGGTTACCATGATTGCACCGCTGCTGGCCCCGCTGTTGGGCGGTGCTTTGCTGATGGTCTTCGACTGGCAAGCCATCTTTATGCTGTTGGCGGTGGTGGGTTGTATCAGCGGGTTATTGGTGTTCTGGGTACTGCCGGAGACGTTAAAGACCCCGCCAGGGCAGTCGGGCAGCATACTGAAAGCGTTTCATAACTATTGCCTGTTGGTCCGTGACAGAGAGGCGATGGGCATTATTGCTACCCTGGCGTTTTCCTTCGCGGGCATGTTTGCCTTTATCAGCGGTTCTCCTTTTGTCTACATCAGCTACTTCCAGGTGCCCGCTCAGTATTACGGGCTGCTGTTTGGCTGCAACGTCATTGGCATGATCGCCGTGCTGCTGCTGAACGTGCGGATGCTGAAGGTCTACAGCCTGCCGCGCTTGTTGATGATACAAAGCAGCGCCCAGGTGTTGTTTGGGCTGTTGCTACTGGTGTTTCATCAGCAGAGCCTGTCCATCCTGGTGATTCTGGTGGTGTTGTTTATGTCGCTGGTGAACGCTATCGGCACTAACAGCCTGTCGTTATTGTTGCAACAGCGTGGCCAACAGGCTGGGAGTGCCAGTGCCCTGGCGATCTCGTTGCAGTTTGGCATGGGGGCGTTGGCAAGCCTGGCCGTTTCCTGGTTGCAGGATGATACGCCGTTTGCCATGACGTTAGTGATGGCTGTCTGCGCGGCGCTAGGTTGGGTAGGGCAGAGGATGTCTGTGGCACGAATAGGTTCACGGCTGCATGAATAGGTAGGATGCGGTGGTGAGGTTTTCATGCGCATTGCCGCTGCCGACAATGCGCATGAGGTTTACCGATTTAAATCACTGACTATTGGCAATAATACCGCGCAACAGCTTCTTCAAAATGCCCACTTCGTCTGCCGTGAAAGCGGATAGGACCTGCTCTTGCTGTTTGGCGGCAATATCTCTCAGCATGCTGGCCTGGCGTTCGCCTGCCTCGGTCAAGTGATGGCCGTTCTCGGTGCTGGACACCAGGCCTTTACGGTATAACGCTTCCTGCGCCTCTTCGATCTCTCTGGTTGGCATCGCCATTTCTGCCAGCAGGCAGGCTTTATCAAGGCAGGCGTCGCTGTCTAGCACCAGCAGCATTCTGGCCTCGCTGGCTCGCAACCCGGTGGAGAGT
>NZ_JBKJYW010000264.1:0-11709 GCF_046715635.1 Serratia sp. (in: enterobacteria) | reverse complement strand
GTACTCAGGATTATCGGTGCTGATAAACAGGTACATGGCACCCGTTGCCAGCGCGGCCAGCACGGTGACGATGCGTTGCAGGTCAAAGAAACGCAGTACGAAACTGAACACCCACATACCGATCATGTAAGAAGTCCAGAAATTACTGACTATCTTGCCCGCATGGTCAATATCCATGCCGAAGGTTTTGGTGGCGTATTCCGGTACCCATTGGATAAAGCCCAATTGGCCAAGAATGTAGCACAGCGCGGCGATAGCCAGGAACAGCACGCCGACGCCCCATTTCTCTTTCACCACCGGCTCGCTGCTTTTCTCCCCTTTGTCACCCAGAACCGGGAACTCGGAACACAGCGTCAGCACGAAGATGGCCAGGTACAGCACCCCAATGCAGGCGTAAACCCAGTACCAGCCAATGCTGCGCGCCAGCAGCATTGCGGCGATGATCGGGAAGATCATCCCGGCCATGCTGAAGAAGGAGTCGGTAAACAGCAGGCGTGAGCCACGTTGGCGGCCCGCATACATATGGGTGATCAGGAAGGTCCCGATCGACATGGTGATACCGCTAACCACGCCAAGCACAAACATACACAGCGAGAACAGAGTCAGGCTTTTGCCCACCATCAGCCCGGCGATGGCCAGCAGCATCAGGATAAAGCCAAAGATCAGCTGACGTTTAAGCGGAATGATTTCCATCAGCCAGGCATTGAGGAAGATTGAAATCAAAATACCCGCGTTAAGGAAGGTAAAGGTATTGCTCATACTGGAAACCGGCAGATTGAAATACTCTGCGATGTTTCCCATCACCATCCCTGTGACGATCACTAATGCACCGGTCAGCGCATAAGAGAAGAAGCTGATCCAGGTTAGCCGGATGCGGTTGCTGTCATTCATGTATATAGGCCTGATTATCTTTGTTGTGGTTTATACCCGTGGGCCGTCAGGCCGAAACCTGAGATCCCTGGGGTTTAAAGCTGGCATAAGGCCGCAGGTTTTTCCTGGTAAAAATTGGAAAAAGATCCCGATCAGGCCACCAGGAGGCGGATCCTAGCATAGACAACGGGAGTTTATGTGACGAGCGTCGATTTTTTGATGCAAGGGATGAATGGTTGTTAGATTTTTATGTGATCAACTGCCGGGTGTGGCGATCGAATCGCGCTGGATGATGGTCGGCTCAAAGCTCACTGGTGCGGTCAGTGGATCTATCAGCAGACGAGCGGCATATTGCGCCATCTCGGTAATGGGGAAATGCACGCTGGTGAGCGCCGGGCGGACAAAAGGCGCTCGCTCGCCGCTGTCATAACAGATCAACGAGATATCCTGCGGTACGCGCAAATGCCGCTCATTAATCGCCAGCAGGGCACCAATCGCCATTTCTTCGTTGCAGCAGTAAATCGCCGTAGGCAGCACTTTGCTGCGTAGCAGCTGGTCAGCGCACTGGTAGCCACTTTCCAGGTCATACACCCCTTCAGGGCAGCCTAGCGGTTGCAGATTGGCGGCCTGCATCGCATTGAGGAACCCTTGTAACCGCTGTTGGCTGGAGGCTCGCTGGGCTGGGCCGCTGATACAGGCAATGCGCCGATGACCCGCGTCGATCAACTGCTGGGTAGCAAGCTGGCTGGCGTAAACGTGATCGAAGGTGACACAGCGATCTTCCAGGCCTGGCACCAGGCGATCCAGCAGCACAAAGGGACGCTGTTCGGCAGCCAACTGGCGTAGCCGATCGTCACTGAGACAGCGCACGTGCAGGATCACGCCGTCGCAACGCAGGCTGAACAGGCGTTGGATGGCTAATAGCTCATTTTGCGCACTGTTGCGGCCTTGGGTTACCAACAACTGTTTACCGTTGGACTCGGCTTCGGTTTGGACGAAATCCATCAGGGCACCAAAGAAGCCCCCTCGGTATGAGGTGGTGACCAGGCCCAAGGTGTTGCTTTGGCTGGATGCCAACGCCCTGGCCGCGGGGTTGGGGGTATAGCCAAGCTCGGCCACCGCCTGTTTAACCTTCTCACGGGTGAGCGCTTTGACCTTGTTGTCACCGTTGACCACGCGTGACACCGTCGCACGGGATACGCCCGCTATTGCCGCAACATCTTCCAGTGTCACCATTTTGCTGCTCCTGATTACGGGCTTATCCCCTCCACTTGTCCAGATTACAGGAGATAAGGGGGTCCGGCGAGCCGAACCCGGTGTTGATAGTTATCGGTTAAACTGGGGCAAATAGGCTTTATTCACCTCCAGCACTTCTTCCAGCAGCGGTTGGGCAATTTGGGCGTTGGCGACCAGGGGATTGGTGACCAGCGCCAGCAGCCCACTGCGGCGATCGCCATGTACGGCGGCTTCGATCGTCAGGCGTTCATAGGCTTTAACCTGCTGGGTCAGCGCATGCATCGATTCCGGCAGTTGGCCAAACGTCAGCGGATGGGCACCCTGAGCATCGACGATACAGTTGGTTTCTATCACAGCATCGTCTGGCAAACCGCGAATAGCGCCACGGTTTGCGGTATTGACCACTAATTGTGTGCCGAGATTGTTGTGAATGGCCCGGATCAGCTCCAGCGCCACTTCGGAATAGAAGGAACCGCCACGGAAACTGAGTTGCTCGGGCTTGCTGTCGAGATGTGGGTCTGCATACAGCTCGAACAACTCCTTCTCTACTTTCATCACCTGCTCGGCACGGGTACCGCGTTCGGCTGCGGCGGCAATCTCTTCTGCCAGCATCTCTTTGGTCTGGTAGAAATAGCGGTGATAAGGGCAGGGGATCGCCCCAACGGCGCGCAGGAACTCCGGCGGCCAAGGCTCTTCCTTGATGTTGTTCATGGTCAGCGCGGCGCCGTCACACAGCATGTCGAGCACCTTGCCGGTCACGTCCTTGCCGTTTTGCAGCACCTGGTGGACCCACACCATGTGATTCAGCCCGGCGAATTGCAGCTGTACCTCGGCGTAAGGGGCCTTCAGCATATTGGCGATCATGTGATGCATGCTGATCGGCACGTTACACAGGCCGATGATTTTCGCCTTGGTGTAGCGTGAAACGGCTTCGGTCACGATGCCGGCCGGGTTGGTAAAGTTGATGATCCAGGCATCGGGTGCCAGTTGTTCAACCTTGCGGGCGATATTCAGCATCACCGGAATGGTGCGCAGCGCCTTGGCAAAACCGCCAACGCCAGTGGTTTCCTGGCCGATCAGTTGGTATTTCAGCCCCAGGCGTTCGTCGGCTGCCCTGGCAGGCAACTGACCCACGCGGAACTGGGTGAGCACGAAACTGGCACCGCGAATGGCCTCGTCCAGATCGAAATGCACGCTGACCTTCACCTGCTCCAGGCCGTTACGGGCCAGCATACGCTGGGTTAATGCAGCAATGATCTCGACCTTCTCCCGGCCAGGTTCAACGTCCACCAACGCCAGCTCGGTCACCGGCAACTCTTCAATTCGCAGGATCAGGCCTTCCACCAGCTCCGGCGTGTAGCTGCTGCCGCCGCCAATAATGGCGATTTTTAATGCGCTCATGAGCGGGCCTCCAATTGTACCTGACGGCGATAAAGTTCGATCATGTCATCGGCCAGATCCTGAATGACCATGGCGTTCATCAAATGATCCTGCGCGTGGACGGTGATCAGGGTGATGGCCAGTTTGCCGCAGCCTTCGTCCATGCCGATCAGTTGGGTTTGAATGCGGTGGGCCTGCTTCACCGCCTGCTTGGATTCGGCCATATGTTCGGCGGAACCGGTGAAATCACCGGCACGGGCCTGTTGCAAAGCCATCAGCGCGCTGCTGCGGGCGCTGCCGGCAAAGACCAGCAACTCCATAATGGTGCTTTCAAAATCCTGGCTGACTTCAGCCATCAGTTCAGTCACGTTATCTCTCCTGTTACTGCGCGGCGGCGGCGTTGCTGGCTTCGCGTTCAGCCCCGGCCTGCTCGTGTTCTTGCGCCAATAGTTGTTTTTCATACACTTTGAAGAACGGCAGCCAGATCGCCAGGTCTATCACCATCAACACCAGTACCAACACGGCGGCACGGATATCCCAGGAGGCGGAGATCATCGCACCCAACGGTGCCGGAGTGGTCCAGGGGGCCATCGCCACCATTTTCTCCACCATGTCCCAGTGCAGGGCGAAATAAGCCAGAGTGGCGTTAACCATCGGCACCACAATCAACGGGATAAACAGCGTTGGGTTCATCACCACCGGCGAACCGAACAGCAGCGGTTCGTTGATATTGAACGCCGCCGGGACCACGCTCAGCTTGCCGATGGTGCGCAGATGAATGGAGCGGCTGCGTAGATAGAGGAAGGCCAACACCAGCGTGGAGCCAGAGCCGCCGATACAGACATAGAATGACCAGAATGGCGCGGTCAGCGTTTGGGTCATGGCCGCACCGTTAGCGACCAGCGCGGCGTTGGTCGCTAGGTTCGCCATAAAGATCGGGTTGAGCAGGCCGGTCACGATGTTGTCGCCGTGAATACCGGCAAACCACAGCAGGTTGGCAATCAGCACCGCCAGAAGGATGGCTGGCAGCGTATCGCCAACGGAAATCAGCGGCTGGAACACCTGCATAATCGCGGCGGGCAGCAGCAGTTGGAATTCGCTCTGCATCAGGAGGCTGACGGGGTAGACCGTCAACAGAATACCCACCACCGGGTACAGCAGTTCAAACGAACGAGCAATGGCAGGGGGAACCTGCTCCGGCATGCGGATAGTGATGTTGTACTTTTTCAGCAGGCGGATCAGTTCGACTGACCAAATGGCGCAGATCAGGGCAGTGAATACCCCTTGGCCACCCAGAAAATCGAGGGACATCTTGTTGTCGACCTGTGGTGCAGAGGCCAGCAAAAATGCCATCAGTGACAGCAATGCGGCGGTCAGTGCGTCCATTCCGTAGTGCTTTGCCAAACTGTAGGCGGTACCAATAGAGACAAATACGCTCATCAACCCCATGGTCATAAAGAACGGCATGGTGATGGTGTCCCAGTGCTTCTTGGCGAATCCTAACCAGGCTTGGCCAAAGCTGGAGGTGGTGTTCGCGTCAAACGGCGGGTTGGCAACGATCAACATGATACTGCCGACGATCAAAAACGGCATGGCGCTGATAAAACCGTCACGAATGGCAATAATATGGCGTTGGCTACCGATCCGGCCAGCCAGTGGCGCGATATGGCTTTCGACCACGCGCATCAGGGAAGCGTATAGGCTCATGGGGTTCTCCGCGGCGTCAGGCGATCAGGCTGAGGGCTTGGTCTAATACCTTGTCACCGCGCAGGGTGCCGTAATCCATCATGTCGATGACGGCAACCTGCAGGCCATGCGGCTCGGCAAGCTGGCTGAAGCGGGCCAGTTCGTACTTCACCTGTGGCCCCAACAGCACCACGCTGGCGGTGGGCAGCTCGGCTGCAAAATCCGCAGCCGGTACCGCCACAATCTCCACGGTCAGTTCGCGCTTTTGCGCTTCGGTTTGCATGCGTTTGACCAGCATGCTGGTGGACATCCCCGCGGCACAGCACAGCACTATCTTCTTCATTTATTGCTCTCCAGTATTATTATGGTTATCAGCGCAAATGAGAGCGCTCTCATTTATTTAGCCTAGCTGGATTGCAGAACCAAACCGGGATTTGTGTCGCAAAAAGCGACGAAGGGCGAAAACGGGCAAATAATGCGTGATCGGCTTGGCAAAAATCAGTACGGGGATCATACTGTCCGCAGGATGAGGCCGGGCACAGTAAGAAACGTCTGGCAATTGAGTAAATATAGGTAAATGGCTGGCGCTACCGGGCACAGCTCTTTAGAATCAAAGCGCTTTTCCGTTGTTTGTATCTCAAAGAAAGGACCCGTTCATGTTCAAACGTACTTTAGTGACCTTCGTTGCGCTGTGTTCCCTGACAGCTATGGCGCCTGCCGCATTAGCCGCCGGTGAAACCCACGTCATGCTGACCACCTCGGCAGGGAATATCGAATTGGCGCTCGACAGTCAGAAGGCACCGGTCTCAACCAAGAACTTTATTGACTACGTGAACAGCGGTTACTACAACAACACCGTTTTCCACCGCGTGATCCCAGGTTTCATGGTTCAGGGCGGCGGTTTTACTGCGGATATGCAGCAGAAAACCACCAATACAGCGATCAAGAACGAAGCCGACAACGGCCTGCGTAACCTGCGTGGCACCATTTCCATGGCGCGTACCGCCGATAAAGACAGCGCCACCAGCCAGTTCTTCCTGAACGTGGCAGACAATGCGTTCCTCGATCATGGCCAGCGTGATTTTGGCTACGCGGTGTTTGGCAAAATCGTTAAAGGGATGGACGTAGTAGATAAAATCTCCCAGGTACCCACTGGCAACGTCGGCCCTTACCAGAATGTCCCGAGCAAACCTATCGTGATCCTGTCGGCCAAAGTGCTGCCATAAATCGCCCAAGCCGGTCTCTAGCTGGGGGCCGGCCTGCTTTTCCCTCCTGAATGTTTGCCTGCATCACTGTTTTTTTCGATCCCACGTGATTTAATTGCCCGCCTTTATACCCTATGGATTTCAAGTTGCAGCTAGGCGACAAACTTACTCATCCCCAGGAGCTTACTTTTGGGTAAGTGACTGGGGTGACAAATCTGTCGGGAACAGATTTGAACGCTGTACACAGCGGCCCCGAAGGGGTGAGGCCCACGGATGGGCCGAATAGCTATGTGCAGGTAACAACGCTGCAGCTTGAAAGACGACGGGAATATAACCAGACCGGATACCCGGCACTTGTCGATCGCCCCCGTTGTTCAGGATGAGCCGTTTTTATGTACGAATTTAACCAGGTGTTACTGCTGCTACAGCAGATGTGCGTGTATCTCGTCATTGCCTATTTGCTGAGCAAGACGCCGCTGTTTATTCCGTTGATGCAGGTCACCATTCGCCTGCCGCACAAGTTGCTGTGCTACGTCATTTTCTCGGTGTTCTGCATTATGGGCACCTATTTTGGCCTGCATATTCAGGACTCCATCGCCAATACCCGCGCTATCGGTGCCGTGTTGGGCGGGCTGCTGGGTGGGCCTTCCGTTGGTTTCCTGGTTGGTCTGACGGGCGGCTTGCATCGTTATACGTTGGGTGGCATGACAGACGTCGCCTGCGCGATCTCCACGGTGGCCGAAGGGCTGGTTGGCGGCATTGTGCACAGCATTGCCATGCGGCGTGGGCGTATCGATCTGCTGTTCAATCCGCTGTTTGTCGCCGGCATTGCGCTGGTGGCAGAAGTGCTGCAAATGGCGATTATCCTGATCGTCGCGCGCCCGTTCCCTGAAGCGGTACTGCTGGTGGAACATATCGTCCTGCCGATGCTGATCGCCAATACCATCGGCGCCGCCATGTTTATGCAGATCCTGCTGGATCGGCGGGCGATGTTTGAAAAATACACCAGTGCCTTCTCCTCCAAGGCGTTGAAGATTGCCGAACGTACCGAGGGTATTCTGCGTCAGGGGTTTGACCAGGAAAACAGCATGAAGGTGGCGCGGGTGGTCTATCAGGAGCTGGGCATCGGCGCCGTGGCGATCACCGATCGCGACAAACTGCTGGCCTTTATCGGCATTGGTGACGATCACCATCTGCCGGGTACGCCGATCTCCTCGGTCCACTCCCATCGTGCCATCGATAACAACGAGGTGGTGTATGCCGACGGCAACGAGCTTTCTTACTGCTGCTCCATCAACGGCAATTGCAAACTAGGCTCGACTCTGGTGATCCCTTTGCGCGGTGAAAATCAGCGAGTGATCGGTACCATCAAACTGTATGAACCTAAAACCAAGCTGTTCAGTACCATCAACCGCACGCTGGGGGAAGGGATTGCCAGCCTGCTGTCGGCGCAAATCATGGCCGGGCAATATGAGCGCCATAAACAACTGCTGGCTCAGTCGGAAATAAAACTGCTGCATGCCCAGGTGAATCCGCATTTCCTGTTCAACGCCCTCAATACGCTGGTGGCGGTGATCCGCCGCGATGGCGATCGGGCCTGCGAACTGGTGCAGTATCTGTCGACCTTTTTCCGCAAAAACCTCAAACGTTCCGACGATGAGGTGAGCTTGGCGGACGAGATCGAACATGTGAATGCCTATCTGCAGATCGAAAAGGCCCGCTTTGCCGATCGGCTGGAGATCACCGTTTCGCTGCCGGAAGAATTGCTAGCGGTGCGTTTACCGGCTTTCTCGCTACAGCCGATTGTAGAAAATGCGATTAAGCACGGCACCTCGCATCTGTTGGGGATTGGCCGTATCGACATCGGTGCGCGGTTGGAGGGCGATCATTTGTTATTGCAGGTGACTGATAATGCTGGGTTGTTCCGTCAGCAGGCCGGTGGCAGCGGGTTGGGGATGAACCTGGTCGATCGGCGTATCCGCGTGCGCTATGGTGATGATTATGGCGTGCAGGTTACCTGTGAGCCCGAAGCCTATACCTGCATCACCCTTAATGTTCCCTTGGCGAGGGCCGCCTGATGTTGAACGTACTGATTGTTGATGACGAACCCTTTGCCCGCGATAACCTGCGCCACCTGTTGGAAGAGGAAGAGGGCATCACCATTATTGGTGAATGCGCCAATGCCATTGAGGCCATCAGCCAAATCCACCGTTTGCAACCGGACGTGGTATTCCTGGACATCCAGATGCCGCGTATTAGCGGGTTGGAAATGGTTGGCATGCTCGATCCGAACCGTATGCCCTACATCGTGTTTCTGACGGCCTATGACGAATACGCGGTGCAGGCCTTCGAGCAGCATGCGTTTGATTACCTGCTGAAACCGGCTGAGCCGAATCGGCTGAATAAAACCCTGCAGCGTCTGCATCAGCGCCGTGCTCCGCAGAATATTGCGGCGTTGGACGAAAGCGCGGGCTACCTGAAATACATCCCCTGCACCGGCCACAGCCGGATTTACCTGCTGCGTTTCGACGAGGTGATTGCTATCCGCTCACGCTCGACCGGGGTGTATGTGGTGCGTAATGACGGTATGGAGTGTTTTACCGAGCTGACGCTGCGCACGCTGGAAAGCCGCACGCCGCTGGTGCGTTGCCATCGGCAATACCTGGTGAACCTTGAACAGGTCAAAGAGATCCGCTTTGAAGAAAGCGGCACGGCGGAAATGATTATGTCGGTGGGGGAGCCGGTACCGGTCAGCCGCCGCTATCTCAAATCGCTGAAAGAAGAGTTGGGGTTACGCGGATAACGTTATTGATAATATTTCAATCGGTGCTGCGCCCGTTTAAAACCCATTCAGCAATATTGCCATTTTTTCATCAACCTTAGGGCACCTTAAAGTTGTCCTTTTGGTTTGTCCTTGACGGGTTTACGTCGCGCTTATAGCCTTGATTACATCAACGGGCGCATTCGCGCCGTATAGGGTCATAGGAACAGCAAATGAGCGAAGCACGGATTATTGCCAAAGCGATGAAAGATGGGAAACCGGTACAGGATCTGGTCATTTTGCCTGCCCTGGCCAACCGCCACGGGTTGATCACCGGGGCGACCGGTACGGGTAAAACCGTCACCCTGCAAAAGATGGCGGAGCAGTTCTCGCGCATTGGCATTCCGGTCTTCCTGGCGGACGTTAAAGGCGATCTGTCGGGGATTGCGGCCGAAGGGGTTCCCTCCGAGAAGTTGCAAGCGCGGCTGGCGGCGATTGGCGTTAGCGACTGGCAACCTCAAGCCTGTTCCATGATCCCTTGGGATATTTTTGGCGAAAAGGGCCATCCCATCCGCGCTACCATTTCCGATCTTGGCCCGCTGCTGCTTGGCCGCCTGCTGGATCTGAATGAGGTGCAGAGCGGCGTGTTGCAATTGGTGTTTAAGATTGCCGATGACAACGCTTTACTGCTGTTGGATATGAAAGACCTGCGTGCGATGGTGCAGTACGTCGGGGATAACGCCAAACAGTTCCAAACTCAGTACGGCAACATCTCTTCGGCTTCGGTCGGGGCGATACAGCGTGGTTTGCTGACGTTGGAACAGCAGGGGGCCAATCAGTTCTTTGGCGAGCCGATGTTGGATATCAACGATCTGATGAGAACCGACGCCAACGGGCACGGCATCATCAACCTGCTGGCGGCGGATAAATTGATTAACCAGCCGAAGCTGTATGCGGTGTTTTTGCTGTGGCTACTGGCAGAGTTGTTTGAGCATTTGCCGGAAGTGGGCGATCCGGAACAACCAAAGCTGGTATTTTTCTTCGACGAGGCCCACCTGCTGTTTAACGACGCGCCACCGGCATTGCTGACCAAAATTGAACAGGTGGTTCGCCTGATCCGTTCCAAAGGCGTGGGCATCTACTTTGTCACCCAGAATCCTTTGGATATCCCGGACAGCGTCCTGGGCCAGTTGGGCAATCGCGTCCAGCATGCGCTAAGGGCCTTTACGCCTCGCGATCAAAAAGCGGTGAAGGCGGCGGCACAAACTATGCGCGCCAATCCAGAATTTGATGCGGAAACGGCAATCACCGAGTTAGGCGTGGGCGAGGCACTAGTCTCCTTCCTGGATGAGAAAGGGCGGCCGAACGTGGTGGAGCGTGCGATGGTGATCGCACCGGACTCGAAAATGGGCATGCTGGGGGCGGAAGGGATGAACAGCGCCATCAATAAATCCCCGCTCTACGGACGCTACGAAGATATGGTGGATCGTGAATCTGCCTATGAAAAACTTGCCGCAGGTGGTTTTGCCACTGTGGGTACGCCACAGCCTGGGCAACCGGCTCAGAAATCGGCCGCTGGGCAGGAAAGTGGCGGTGGCTTGATGGGTGGTTTGAACGAGATCCTATTCGGCTCCACCGGGCCACGCGGTGGTAAACACGACGGCATCGTACAGACCGCCGCCAAGAGCATGGCTCGCGATCTGGGGCGCCAAATCCTGCGCGGCGTTTTAGGCTCGATCATGGGTGGCCGCAAGAAGTAGGTCTGTGAATTCTAACGTAGGGGGCGCGGCATGCAGCGCCTACTTAGACACGCCTATGGCTTAATGATGCTTGTAAGGTAGGCCTCGATATAGACCCGATATTCCTCATCCATATTATCAGGCAGGGAAAGGGGGCTAAAAAAGCTAAGCTCCTCACTTTCATCATCATTAATGACAATCTCTCCACGGCCATCTTTTAATTTTGCAGAGTATACGGCGGTGATAACATTAATTTGGTCTTCGTTGGCCAGCGTGAACGTATACTCGGCCCCAGAGAAAACCTCAACGAACTGCATGTCAGAAAAACGCACCCCACACTCTTCATAAGTTTCTCGAATGGCACACTGTAAGAGTGACTCCCCAGGTTCAAGCAAACCGCCAGGCAACCCATAGCTACCATCACGGCGCAGTTGAAGAAGAATGTTGCCATCATCACGTGTTATGACGACATTAGCACCGGCAAGCAACAGTAAATCGTGGCCTATTTTCTTTCTTATGGTTTCAACGTAATTCATGACGACGGTTACCTATGGCACTGGGTTGAGTGTCCTTGTCGCTTCGGGCTGATGACAAAGTGGCAATGTTGCTGAATGTGCAGGGTCGAACATTAACCCACTGATTATCTGAACGGGCTACATCGCGAGCCGGAGTAGGGTATTCTCTTTTTTACTGATTTAAAGTGCTTTAAGTCAGAAAATTAGCCTGTGCTCCACACCGCTATGGGCGTTAAACTCCAGCAAGGCCTGTGTCATCGGCCCAAATCAATATCTGCCGTAACGAGCCTTAATCACGAAGTTAATTTAAACATGCT
>NZ_JBKJYW010000263.1:0-4640 GCF_046715635.1 Serratia sp. (in: enterobacteria) | reverse complement strand
TAGGGACAGATGAGCAGGTGCTTGCGCTGGCGACACCCACCACCGAACGCATCGATCTGCACGGCAAAATGATGATGCCGGGCCTGATCGACAGCCATATGCACCCATTCTGGGGTGGCAAACAGCTTAAGGGATGCAGCCTGCACTATGCGGCGCTGACGGTAGAGCAGACCTTGCAGCATATACAGGCGCATCTGGATAAATATCCGGCTGGCGATGACGAATGGCTGACGGTGCGCGCCTGGCAGCGTCAGGCGATGATCCCGGTGGGTGCGGACATGAGCCGTACTCTGCTGGACTCTCTGAACACCCGCCGCCCGGTAGCGTTGTTCGCTAACGATTGCCACACGCTGGCGGCTAACAGCCGTGCGCTGGAGATGTTGGGCATTGATGAAAATACGCCAGTGCCGCCAGATGGCAAGATCGCCCGCGATGCCGATGGTCAACTGACCGGGATCCTGGAAGATGCTCCGGCCATGCGCGCCTTCGACAGCATTCCTTCCGGCACGGCGGAACAGAACGTGCAGGTGGCGGCTCATGTGCAGCAGGTACTGCATGAGCAGGGCGTAACCACGGTGATGGACACCCGCGTGTTTGCGGAACAGTTGGAGGCTTTCGCCGTACTGCGCGATCGCGGTGAGCTGACCTTACGCGTGCTGGGGGCCAAAGAAGTCACGCCAGATAGCGTACAAGGGCCGGAAGACGCTGCCCGTGCGGTGCAGGAAGTTGTCGCCTTTGCCGAACAGTGGAGCAGCCAGCCTTGGACACCGCAGGCCGGGATCTCTGTTGGCCATCTCAAACTGTTCGTCGACGGCGTGTTGCAGCCACCGACCATGACGGCGGCGCTGCTGGAACCTTACCGCGAACATCATGGGGAAGCCAAGAGTGAGCGTTATGGCGATCTTTACTTCACCACGCCGGTGCTGAACGCACTGATCGTCGAATGTGGCCGTGCTGGCCTGCATCCGCATACCCACACGGTAGGCGATGGGGCGATCGAGCAGGTGCTGGATGCGGTAGAACTGATGCGTGCGGCCTGCCCAGGCAAGGATATCCGCCCAGGGTTGGCCCATAACGAACTGGTTGCGCCCCATCAGTATGGGCGCTTTGCCTCTTTGGGCGCGACGGCGGTGCTTTCGTTCCAGTGGGCCGGTTTACCGGGCGTGTTGATCGATGAAGAGCGCGAGATGTTGGGTGAGGCGCGTTTCCCTCATCTGGAACCTGCGGCACGCTTCCTGGATGCCGGTGCGCGGCTGGCCTATGGCAGCGACTGGCCGATCGATCGCCTGGATGAGTGGTATAACCTGCAGGTGGGGATGACCCGTCGCGCCTGGGATAGCGAAGGCAACCCAGCCGGGCCACGTCTGAATAACGATCGCGATCTGACCCTGATCGAGACGCTGCGTGCAGCCACCATCGATGCGGCCTATATGATCGCCAAAGAGCAGTACATTGGCTCGCTGGAGGTGGGCAAATTTGCCGATGCGATCGTCCTGCACCATAATCTGTTTGAACAACCGGCAGAAAAAATGTACCAGACCCGCATTGAGCGGACTTTGGTTGGCGGGCAGATTAGCTACCAGTCCTGATCGCTAATTTGAATGAAAGCGGTAATTTTTACCGCTTTTCCTCATCCTGCAAACAATAAATCAACGGGTTATGCCCCAGTTCTTTACCTATTGCCATCTGGTTGGCTGAAAGCGGATTGTTAGCTTCCCCGGTAGCCTAACTTGTGCCAGAATCCGTCCCCTTGTTTTTACCGCAGCGAATCAAATAGCCTATTGGGATTGGCCCTGAATAGCGCTGAGCTGCGCCAGGAGATGATACGGTAATGCCGCAAAACATTCGGTTGCAACGAGTTCTTAAAACCCCCGCCCTGGTTGCGTTTGGCCTTGCCTATATGGTGCCACTGGGCGTGTTTACCACCTACGGTCAGGTTACCGTGTTAAGTCAGGGCCACTTACCCGTCGCTTATCTGGTTACCATCGTGACCATCCTGTTTACCGCCCTGAGCTATTGCCGGATGACCAACGCCATGCCGCTGGCAGGTTCGGCCTATTCCTACGTACAGCGCAGTTTTGGGGGGAAAACCGGTTTCCTGGTAGGTTGGGCGCAGATCCTCGATTATCTGTTCCTGCCGATGCTTAACTATCTGGTTTTAGGTATCTTCTTGCACGAGGCATTCCCGTCGATCCCTGCTTACGTGTTTATTCTTGGCTCCATTGCCAGCGTCAGCGCGCTGAATATTCTGGGCGTGCGCCTGCTTAGCTCGGTGAACTTCACGCTGATTGCTTTGCAGATGGTGTTTATCGTGCTGTTTATCGTGCTGGCGTTTAGCGAGGCCGACCTCAGCCCGGCATCATTGATGAAGCCGCTGCTGGTGGATGCCGGTGACTTTTCCGGTCTGATCGCCGGGGCTGCGGTGTTATGTCTGGCCTTCCTGGGTTTTGACGCCATTGCCACCATGGCCGAAGAGGCCGCCGATGCCAAACGCACGCTGCCGCGCGCGATCCTGATCACCGTGATCTGTGCCGGTGGCATCTTTGTTGCCGTCTCCTACGCGGCGCATCTGGCCTATCCTGACTGGCAAGCGCTGATCCCGCACCAGGATACTGCCAGCCTGATTATTTCGGAGCACGTGGGCGGCAAGTGGATGTACAACTTCTTTATGGCCACTTACCTCACTGGGGTGTATGCCTCCTCCATGTCTGCACAAACCGGCGTCTCACGTATTTTCTACGCTATGGGCCGTGAAGGCGTGTTGCCGCGCAAAGTGTTCTACCACCTTCATCCTCGTTTCCGCACTCCGTGGCGCGCGATCGTGTTTGTTGCCATCATCTCGCTGTTGGCGCTGTGGATGGATTTAAGCATGGTGGTGTCGATGATCAGCTTTGGCGCACTGGGGGCGTTTACCTTCGTTAACCTCAGCGTGATCAAACACTTCCTGATTAACCAAAAACGCCGTGGGCTGAACGCGATGTTCAAATACGGCCTGCTGCCGCTGATTGGCTTCGGTATGTCGGTGTGGCTGTGGGTCAACCTGGATCCCGAAGCGCTGAAAGTGGGCTTCACCTGGCTGTTTGCTGGCTTTATTTATCTGCTGTGGCTGACCAAGGGGATGCGTCAGGACCCTCCGTCCACCCAGGATGATATTGGCGATCTGCTGGATTGATACCCCTCACCCCAACCCTCTCCCGCAGGGAGAGGTGGGTAGTCATTTAGTCATCTCAGCAAATTTTATCGCCCCCTCAGCCAAGGTATGTCACTGAGTTTTCAAACTTACTCGATCGGTCCCCTCTCCTTTTGGGAGAGGGTTAGGGTGAGGGGCTTGTTTTAGGCTCCTTCCGGCAGAGCAATACACTCCAACAACACGTCAAACGCCGCCGCCATCTGCTCTTCGGGCACGCAAGCAAAGCCCATCAGCAGCCCGCGTCGCGCATTTGGCAGCATGTAATACCGCGATAACGCTCTTACCAGCACTCCACGTTCATTGGCCGCCGCAGCGATGGCGACATCGTCGGCATCATCTGGCAGGTTGAGCACCAGGTGCAGCCCAGCGTTGCTGTTGAACTCGCTCAACGCCTGCTTACCCAGATGCTGTTCAATCAGCGCGGTGAGGAACCCACGCCGTTTGGCATACAGCAACCGCATACGGCGGATATGCGCCGTATAGTGGCCTTCCTGAATAAACTGTGCCAGCGCCGCCTGAATGATCAGATGGCCACCACGATAAAGCTCCGCGTGAGCCGTTTTTAACTCGTCCATCAATGGTTTGGGAAGCACTACATAACCCAGCCGCAGGGCCGGATAGAGCGTTTTGCTGAAGGTGCCGATGTAGATCACCGGTGCATCGGCTTCCAACCCCTGCAAGGCCGGGATCGGTTGGCCGGAGAAGCGGAATTCGCTGTCATAATCATCCTCCACGATCCAGCCGCCAGCCGCACGGGCTAAAGCGAGCAGCCGTTGCCGACGTGCCAGGCTCATGACCGATCCCAACGGGTATTGGTGCGAAGGGGTGACAAAAATCAGCCGTGGTAAGGCCGCCGGTTGTTCTGGTGGCACCATCCCGGCCTCATCCACCGCCCACGGGCAGATATTGACGCCGTTCATGCGCAAGATATTGCGGATCCCCCAATAGCCGGGTTCCTCGATCCAGGCGTCATCCCCTGGATTACACAGCATGCGGGTGACCAGATCGATCGCCTGATGAATACCTTCGGTGATCAGGATCTGTTCCGGCGAGCAGCGCACCGAACGTGATACCCGTAGATAGTCCACCAGCGCATGCCGCAGCTCCGGGCTGCCGCCCTGGTTGCTGTAAGTCAAACGCTGTGAGGTTGGGCGTCGGCTTATGCGTGCTTGGAGTTTGCTGAAGATGTGATGCGGGAATGCATTCACATCGGGGACGCCGGGGATAAAGGCTCCCCATTGTTTCGGGCTGGCGCTGGCGTGTTGCAGTAGCGTGATGCCACGTTGTGACAGCTCGGCACGCCGTTGCTCAACGTCACCGCCAATCGGCTGGCTGGCGGTGGATAAACAGCTGTCGGGTACCGTTTCTGCGACGAAGGTTCCACTTCCCTGGCGCGAAAACACATATCCTTCCGCCAGCAATTGTTCATAAACGGTTAAAACCGTATTAC
>NZ_JBKJYW010000262.1:0-19931 GCF_046715635.1 Serratia sp. (in: enterobacteria) | reverse complement strand
AGCACGAAAGTGGGGATGATCGACCTGAGAAATAGGTCGATCATCATGGGTAAAGGATGTTAAAAAGTGTTCACCATGTCCTTGAACACCTGTCTACCATGTCCCCGGTCTGTACAGGGAGAGGGTTGGGGTGAGGGGCAAATAGGGATCGCTGAAGCTGGGAATCCTTACGCTTACTGATCGGTCTTGCTGATGACATTAGGCTCCGCCACGCGTATCCGTTTGACCGCAGAGCGGCGCTTTGACCAGGCCGGATGGAAATGCCGCCAGTGCGCGTCCTGGGCAGCCGCCAACAATTCGTAGTCCCCACGGGTATCGCCCCAGGCTCTGAGATGATAGTTTCCCATCGGGCCATAGATACTTTCCAGGCGCTCGACCTTCTGCCCACAGCGGCAGTTATGGCCGGTGATGCGCCCTGTGAGCTTCCCGTCGACCACTTCCAACTGAGTACCAATCAGCTTGATGCCCAAACGATCGGCAAACGGCTGTAGCATCAGGGCCGGTGAAGCGGAGCAAATCGTGACTTCAGCGCCAGAGCTGACCTCCATGGCAACCGCAATCAGCCCGGAAGGGCGCATCAGCTTGGTCCAATAGGCCGAACAAAAGGCTTCCGCCTGCTGACGGAACCAGTGCTCATCCACCCCGGTCAGGAAAACTTTAATCAGGGTTTCTTTTAGCTCGTCGCGGGTGAGTTTTTTGCGCATATGCTTAAACGCAGGCTGCGCCAGCTGCAATAAGCGCCGGGCAAATACGCGCCGCCCAAAAGCGAAACGCAGAAATGGGATAAAACTGTCATGGTGCGTCAGCGTTCCGTCAAAATCAAAAACCGACAAAACTTGCGTTGTACGACTTGCCTCTGTATCCATCTTAAATCATACCTCAACTGTGCAACACCGGGCTTTCCCCCCCAATCCTGTGGATGATAGCAGAACTCCCCCACAGGTTGAATTTTTGAAGCCTGACCTGCAAAGCCCGGGTCTGTACCAACATCTAAAACACGATCACGCCCTCAATATCCCTCGTGTTTGTATGACTTCTCGGTTTCTAGCGAGTAAAATGCCTGCGGCCCTACCCAGGGCACGCTGTTTACAATCTGGATATGGCATAGCCATAAAAAAGGAGTTTTTTCCCTTATGACAGGTCTGTTTCTGGGGTTCCTTCTTGGATTTATCATGCAACGCGGGCGCTTTTGTATGGCTGGCGGTCTGAGAGACCTCTATCTGTTTCGCGACGGGCGCATGACCCTCGCTATCCTCATTATCATCACTCTGCAAAGCATCGGTCTGTTCGCCTTCGTTGCCCTCGGCTGGGCCAAGCTCCCCGGTGGGGATTTCCGCTGGCTGGCGACGCTGGTCGGTGGTATCACCTTCGGTATCGGCATGGGGTTGGCGGGTTCCTGCTCCACCGGCGCTTACTACCGAGCCGCCGAGGGGCTGGCTGGAAGTATGATTGCTGTTGTCGGTTTTGTGGTCGCCAGTTGGTATATTCGCCAGCCGGGCGGCAAACAACTGTTCGCCCCCATCAACGCCCCGGCCTTGCCGGACGCTTCGCTGATGCAGACGTTCGGCATGTCTCCCTGGCCTGCGGTAGCGCTGCTAACCGTGCTGACGGGCGTGCTGGTCTGGCGCCATCTGCAACGTAAATCCTTCCCCGTTCCGCAACCCAAACCGCGCAAGCAGGGCATTGCCCATTGGCTGTTCGAAGCCCGCTGGCATCCCTTCGTCAGTGCCGTACTGATCGGCGTGATTGCTCTGCTGGCATGGCCTTCCAGCCTGGAGTCGGGCAGGGTCGGCGGTTTGGGCATCAGCGGCCCCAGCGCACAGCTGTTCTCGTTAATCACCGAGGGTAAAACCGGCTTCTTTGGTTGGGCGGGCTACTTGCTGATCGGGATTTTTGCCGGTGCGCTGGTGGCTGCCTGGGGAAGCCAGGAGTTGCGGCTGCGTTCGCCCGGCCTCCCGACCATGGTCAAAAGTCTATTTGGGGGAGGGCTGATGGGGATCGGTAGCGGGCTGGCTGGCGGCTGTATGCTGGGTAATACCATCGTCAACACCGCCTGGTTCTCCTGGCAGGGCTGGCTGTTTATTCCGTGCATCCTGTTGGGCAGCTGGTTGGTCAGCTATTTCACCATTATTCTTCCGAACCAATCGATTAAAACAAAAGAGGCTTGAGGACTATGAAAACGATCACTCTGGATACCACCGGTAAACTTTGCCCGTTCCCGCTGATTGAAGCCAAAAAGCACATTGAGCAATTGGGTTCAGGCGACCTGCTGGTGATTGAATATGACTGCGCCCAGGCCACGGAAAACCTGCCGCGCTGGGCGGTTGAAGCAGGCCACAGCGTGACGGATTTCCAGCAGACCGGCGATGCCCGCTGGCAGATTAGCATTCAGAAGGGGTAGGCCTCCGATGTAATAAACACCCGGGATTGATTCCCGGGTTATATCACACCCCGCTATATCAACCGCTAGATTTATAAGGTACGCCCATGGCATGCCGGGTATGCATGTTCAACCACTGCCCGACGATTTCGCAATCATGCTCGTTAAGCAGCAGAGGCTGTAATGAATTGACTCCCAGCTTCACCAACGCGGAGCGCTTATGATGGCTGACCGTTTTGTAGCTCAGCCCAAGCCGAAATGCAATGCGGGTTAAAGATTTTCCTTTTAACAAGAAGCTCAGCACACTTAATTCACGGCGTGAAAGTCGAGGCATTTTTAGGTCTAGCGTAATCCTATCTTGAGGTTGGTCGCTAAATAACAACGATAAACGGTCTGTTATAGCGCTCAGCGGCTCCTTGGGCTCCAGTACTACCCGGATATTATGCAATTCGTGCATATGATTGCCTAGCAGTATCGTATTCTTGGTGTCCATAAGTAATACTATCTGACAATCAGGATTATTGATGCGTAGCTGCCTCATTATCCAGTTTAGCAACTCACCTTGCAGATGGTTACCATTCAGAAGATTGATGACCGCAATATCCACCTGGCGTTGCTTAGGCAATTGGTGATAATACTCGTCAAGATGTTTAAGGTGAGTGTAAATACCCTGACTTTTCTTGGGCTGATAGTTTGACAGTATTTTTTCTATCCCGATGCGAGTAAAATAACAGGGGTGTTGAATAATAATATTTTTTCTACCCATTTATTGATCTCTCTCTTTCAGAATTAACCATGGAATGCAAAAATAGGCCTGACAGAATTTGTGCCATGTTAACTCGGTGGTTATAACCGTTTTTCTTGCGGGTAGAGGTGGCGGGCCTCAGCATGCAGTTGTTCCGCTCGGGTGGCATTACCCAAAAGCTGGTTAACGACGCTTAGATTAATATAGACGTTCACATCTGGCGTATGGCGAAGATAGCTTTCGCCCCAAACAAGATAATCGCGCAGTACCTGAACTTGCTGGCTCTGAGCGTAATTCATCAAACCAGCCAGTTTTTCGTCATATATCTGCCGTTGTTGCCATGGGTGAGGGTGAATAAGACGTTGGTAGCGGGCGATATTTTTTAGCCCGTCACGTTCTACGGCGGTAATCACCTGGCTGACATACAGTCCATTGAGCAGATAGATCAGGCAAAACAGCGCCATGCTTACCAGCCCCCAGCGCAACCCTTGAACGGCGTATCTTGGGGTAAACGCTGAACGCCGTACGTCGCATACCCGCAGGAGCAATAACAGCATGATGCCGTGCAGGGCCGACTGATACAGTGGCAACTCCACCTGCGTATGCAGCACAATCGGTACCATCAATAGCCAAGGAGAACGGCTTAACCGCTCCAGCCAGCCATACCCGAACCGAGTCCGCCTGACGCACAGCCTAATGATACCAACTACGATTAACCCCACCGCAGCCAGCCCAACCAGCCCACCTTCAACCCCCCAGAAGAGTAATTCGTTATGTGGGTGAGCCATCTGAAAGCTTTCCAGCGTGTCTGGCCGCAGACGGTGGGCGTAGTGGATAAACTCCGTTGAAAACAGGCCATAACCCCAGCCAAGCCAAGGCTTATCCGCGATCATCGCCAGGCAGATTTGCCATACCTGCAAACGGTAACTGAGGGTAGAGCCCTGTGCCACATCGCGTGCTACGCCATTATTCCACTGGCTGAGCAAGGCCAATGCTATCCCCAAACCGATCAGGCCCACGGCCAAAACGCAACGGCGGCGATCCAACCGCCACTGAGCCCACAGCTGCAACGGCGTGACCAACAGTGCGGCCAGTAACCCAATGCGCGAGCCGATCAGCACCAATAGCAGCGGCGCCATCACCAGCATCATTGCCGCTGCCCATTGCGCCCAGCGCGATCGTCGCATGCCGGTTTTTGGCATCCATACATACAACGCCAGCGCCAGTCCGGTGGCGACGAAGCTGGCCATAACGTTCCACTGCTGAAAAATGCCATAAGGGCGGTTCAGCAGCGTGTTGTAGCCCATAAAATTATCCGCTGCGAACAGGTAATACTGAGCAATGCCCAATCCGGCCTGAACCAACGTGAGTAACATACAGCCCTGAATAACCCACGCGCGTACCGCCTGGGTAAAGCGGTATTGCAATAGCGCAAAATAAAATGCCAGCCCCAGCCCTAGCCCCATCATTCGAGAGGCAATGAGGTTGAACTCGGCCATACCGCTGCTCAACCATGGCAGTACCGTTAATATTGCGCCGCCTACCAGTAGCCAACACGAGCACGATGAGTACATTAACGCCGAACGGCATTGAACCAAACCGGCTATCACCACCAGGCTCATCCATGCGGCAATGACCATATTAACCGGCAGAAAAAAACCGCTGCCCCCCCGGTTTGGCCAGTAGCACACCGAGGCAAGCAAAAGCGTTGCCAGAGCCAGATAGCGTAATTTGAAAAGCATAATTAAAAAATCAACTATTACCGTGAGGATTAGTGTTATTCATATTTATACCGCCTCTTTGAGCAAGGTATTAAAATGGTTCAATAACCAGTACGCTTGAGCCATAATAGACGCCACCCAACGTCAAATTGGAGAGCTTATCTTTAACGGCTAACGTTGAGCTGCCCCCGGGTAAAGCAAACAGTGAACCCGGCGCTTTTCCATCAATAGTTAAATAGGCTTTCCCATCTGGGGTTAAGGGAATGTAGTCCAGATCGCCGATTAATTTAAGGCGCATGGTGGTACCACTGGTGCATTGAACGTTAAGCGAGTCCTCGGCCGAATGGCCCTCGGCCTCCTTAAGGCTAATCGTACCGTGGTCAAGTACCAGCGTAGGGGAGATCAGTTTGCACCAATTGCTAGCAGGGGGCACATAAACACAACTTCCTGCTGGAAATACCACTGATTCCCACGAACTCCAGTAGGGTTTTGGCATATCACTGTCTGCCGCATAATAACCAACACATTCCCTTACATTCAATTTCCCTTGGTGAAACACCCTTGTTACACTACCTGTGGATCCTGAGTGTAAACGGCGTGCTGCTTGCCCTATTGTCCAGCCAGCGGGTATCGCTTGACTACTCTGACAGCCTGAATGGTTGCCATCCTCATCGGCATGGAGATGTCCAAAGCACATATATTTTCGATTGGGCAATATGTCAGCGCTGGCACCTATGTCGACAAGCGTTTGGCTGAAGTTATAGTATGCTTTATCAGCAGCAGTAACCTCCACAGTAATATTGGTAACCATAGGATAATCGCTAGCATAGAGTGGATGGACGTTAATGCCCCCCAAAAAAAGAAACCACATTATTTTTTTTGACATCTTTACTTTCCCAATACAGCGTAATACGTCAGTGATATCATCATTAGCAGCGGCGTTTTTAATTATCCGGCCGCTACCCGAGCATATTGATAGTGACAAACAGTGAAGTTGTTCGCGGCGGTTTATTTCACTGATATTCCAGATTGAATGTAGCTACGGCACTAAACGGCCCGCGCTCAATGTTCTCGTTAGCGATAGCCTCTGGCTCACCTTGCAGGTAAGCATGGACGGTAATGGCATTGCTCCCCGCCACCAGCGGGTAGGCTTCTCCACTTTTATTGAGTGGTAAAAACTTACCCTCCGGGGTTTCCATACCGATGGCGACGCCGGAGGCCTGGCTACCGGCTGCCAACGCCAACATCCCGGTTAAATGCGGGTTTTCTATCCCGCTAAAGGCGAAACTGACTACATTACCCAGGCTGAGATCGCACTGCGTCAGATTAATAACAAATGCCTTGCCGGTGGTACGTTGGTTCAGGTACAGGTATTTATCGATCACCGTACCAAAATCCAACGCCACGTTTTCCTCTCCCGGTGGGATCACGCAGGGTTCGGCCACGAGTGCACCGTGAAAACGCATGTTGACCTCACTGTGTGCCTGATGGCTCAACAATAGGCACGACATCAACAGGCCCACATAGCGTAAGGGGAGATGACAACGACGTGTTTTTGGTTTGGTCATCATTGATACTCCGCCCGCAGGGTTGCTGTGGCCTCAAATGCGCCTTCCGTCAACGTGCTACCGGGAGCCTTCACCGGAACTGCCTCCAGCACCGGTAGGTTATTCGGGTCAACCGGCAGCGCCTTGTTTAAAATAAAGGGCTGGCCGTTTTGGTACAGACGGATGCCTAAATCAACCTTCTCTTGAGTCTGTACCGCGGCATCATCAAACCCGGTAGGTGTGCCTGTTAACAGCAAGGTCATATCCCATTTGCCTGCACCCTCTTCACAGTGAATAGGATAATCTACCGTTTGCCGGTAGTTGATGCCGTCCACTTTGTTGACGCCAATGCGTTCACCAAAATCCACATCAATTTTGATACCGTTGTTAATGGTGCAGGGGGGTGGCGCGATCAGGGTGCCATGAAAATTCATATTATCAGCAGCTTGCGTTAACGCACTGGCTCCGACGCCAGCCAAAAACAGCATCACAGCTCGGTATACATTCATCCGCGTTCTCCTATTCACTGCACATCAATCTTCAGGGTGGCCACTGCGGAAAACTTGCCCGCCGCTAATGTGGTTCCTGTCTTTTTCACGGGAACGGCCTGCAGTACCGGTGCGGAGGGATAGGTGAAGTTAAGCCAGCTATTCACCGGAAAACGAGTGGTATTTGCCCAAAGTTCAATGCCCAAATCGCTCTGCTGCGCGGTAGCCAGTGCCGCAGGATTAAATCCTGTCGGTTCGCCCTGTATCTGTAGCCGTAAGGCGTTAGTATTGCCCCCGGTACATTGCAGTGAGTATTTCACCGGCTGCATGTAGTTCTTACCGTCGACTTTATTGGTCATGACCTCATCGCCGAAATTGACCTCAATGGGCTGATTGCCGTTAATGACACAGCTTGGCGGGTTGAGCACCGTGGCTTTTACCGTCACCATAGTAAAGGCAATAGCCAGGGGGCCTGTCAGCAGCAACGTGGTTCCTAAAAGTACCGTCAGTAAATAGCGCCGCATTTTATCCCCCCTAGTCATAATGAAGCCTAAAGTTCACCTGGGCCCAGTAAGCCCCGGCCACTAAGGGGGCTGATGTTCGCTCAGGGGTCACGGTGTAGGTCAGTATGTTTTGCCCCGGCGTTAACCATAGCGGTGCGCCACGGCTACCTAAACGTACATCCCGCCCCAGAGAGTCCGTCATGCGCAGCGCTAGCCCTTCAGCACCTTGTACCTTGATCAACTGCGGATTATCCGCATCCGCTGGCGCAACAAAGCTTACCGATACCGCGGGTTGATTGGGGCTCCACAGCCGGTTACCGGTTCGACGGTCGCGGTTATTAGCCGGACCAGGCAGACAGTCTTGCAGTTGCAGATGGACAGCAATCGGTGTGCCGCGTGCGCCCAGATGGCGTAGCCGCCCGGTCCCTATTTCTCCTAACGTAATCTCCTGCCAGGCGGAAACCATCTCCAGACGGCAGGCGCTTTCGGTCAGGGCACCCTGAACGCGCAGCACGCCATTGGCCCCCTCAACCTCCCAGTGGTCTGCCGCTCGTACAGTACTGCCGAATATCAATGGCAACATGATGAGTGCAGCAAATCGGGTTAGCAGAGATTGCCACGGATGGCATAAAAACCAGGAGTAGCAGGTAATCCAGTGTTTTTTTTGCATATACAGCTCCTTTGCACGCGATCCCGCTCGGCTATCACTCTTTCACTGGCGTGGCTTGGCAACGGCTGTTGCTGCAGCTGAATTTGAGCTGCGGACGGCCACCATAGTCATTGATGTAAGTGAGTACCGGGCTATTTCCCAAGCCGCTGGCTTTGAGTAGTGCAGACCCTTTGGGCTCGACCATCAGCGGTTCAAACCCTGCTGCCGATTGGCCTTTCACGCTGCTGCTAGCGTCGACAATGGTCACAAAATACGGCGTCGGGTTATTTACCTGATACCGATCACCCTGTTTGCTCAGGGTGATTTTCTCCTGATACGGGGAGGCCATTTCGGTGGTGGTCTGCATTAAGGCCTTTGGCCGATAAAACAGTTTGATACGCGTTTGCAGCGCGATTTGCAGCGTGTTGGGCTTATCGCTACGCGGTGGGATTTCACGCAGATTAAAATAAAACAGCGATTCACGATCCTGAGGGAGCGCATTGGCTGCTGGCAACCCTTGTACTTTCACCTGGCTTTTAGCTCCAGGCTCAATACGTTGTACAGGGGGCAATACGGTTAACGGGCTAGTGATTTTGTTGCCCTTGGCATCCTCAATCCAACCCTGCGCCAAATACGGTAGCTGCTTATTTTCATTGCTGATGTTCAGGCTGACTGATTTCTGGCTACCATCATAAATGACGCGGGTACGATCAAGGGCGATCGCGGCCTGCGCCGCAGGCGCAGCCAAAACGCACAATAGAGTGCTGACGATCGGTACTGTTTTTAGGGTTAGCTTGGTCATATCTATCTCGTTAAATTTTAATGGCAAAAGTTATCGCTGCGGTTCGTTGCTTGCATCGGTCGGCTGATGACACAGCAGCAACAGATCCGGCAAATCACTCACGGCACGTTTAGGCAGCGCAGGCGGCAGGTCAATGACGCATTTGGTCGCGCCCGCCCAGTGCACCTTCATTTTTTCACCGGCATTAATGCCGCTCAGATAAACACTCCCGCCGTCGTTCACAATGCCCACTTCCTGTTGCTTGCGGTTGAGAATGGAAGCGCCAAACGGTGGGTGAGAACCGTCCGCCAGGCGGATCACCGCCATCGCTTTTTCCCCCGCCACTACATCAAAGCGGCGATAGCCAATTGCCCCTTCGGTTAAAGTGGCCTGCACAACAGAGCGAGTGGCTTCGGCGTTATCCGGCAACGTATCCAAATCAATGCTGACCTTATTGCGGTAATAGCTATTGACGTCCGACACCACGGCATTACCAAAGCGGTTAGTGCGGGCTGTGGAGCCATAACCCCGGATCGGGATACCCGCCACGCCGTCGGTATCCACTAAAATACGCGTACCGCCCAGAGTGCCCGAGCGGTGTAATGCCGCGCCTTTCGCCGTGGCCGTTGCCCCACCTTGTAGTGACAGCCCCAGCGAGGTATAACGCCCCTCCAGATAACTGGCATTAGCCCCTATTTGCGCCGCATCCCCTTGATGGCTGTAGTAGCCACTGGCCATCATTCCGTTGCGGGAAGTCCCCGAGTTGATCTGATAGAAGTCATGGTCATTAATATTGTCGTAATAACTCAACTGATGGGTATTATCATTACTGCTCAGTGAGCTGTAATAACTTATCGATCCGCTATGGCCAAATGGCATGGTCAGGGAGATATACATACCGTCATCATTGCTATTGTTATTCTTGTTGCGGTAACCGGTCAGCGACAGGCTCATATTCTTAAACTGGCCCAGATCAAAATAGCGGGATAACGTCAGGCTGTAGTTATCGCTAGCTGGCCGATCCCAATAGGTCTGGTGGTTGTAGTTCAGGTAAGCGCTCAGCCCCAGATCGCGAAACTGTTGGTTAAAGGTTATGGTGTACATCTCTTTACTGCTGTGTGAACGCACGCCGTAAGTTCGCGCATCCAGATATTCACTCATGGTCATATAATTGCGCTCAGAGAAGCGATAGCCGGCAAAGGTCACCTGGCTGTCATAATCATCAAAGCGCTTGGAGTAACTCAGACGGTAGGAACTGCCGCTCAGTGTCGATTTTTCCTGCGGTAAACTGGCCCGTGATTGCGTCATATCAAACGACAGCGCACCCAACAGCATTAAGTCACGGCCGATCCCGACCGCGAGGGCGTTATAATCACCACCCACCACGCCGCCGCCATACATTGACCAGCCATTACTGATCCCCCAGGAGAACTCCCCGGTGGTAAATAATGGGCCGTTAATATGATGTTGGAAGTCAGATGGCCGACCCGCGGCGACTTTATAACGCACTGATCCTGGCCGGGTTAGATACGGAATACTGGCTGTTTCCATTTGGAATTCCCGTACGCTGCCGTCCTGTTCTTCAATACGGATATCCAGGCGCCCGGATACCGCATCGTTAATATCCTGGATACGGAATGGCCCGGTAGCCACATAGGTTTCCTGCAACACGCGGCCTTGTTGGCTAATGACCACTTTGGCATTGGTGCGTGCTACGCCGTTGATTTCAGGAGCGTAACCCCGCAGGTTGGGGGGTAACATGTTGTCATCACTCACCAGGCTGAGCCCGGCGAAGCGGAAGCTGTCAAAAATGTCGGAGGTCAGGTAATCCTCCCCCATGGTCAGCTTGGCTCTCAAGCGCGGGATCGCCCGATAGGCGTAATAACGGCTCCAGTCCCAGTTAGTCCGCGTTGGACTTTTACCCTGATGGGCATATTGGGTTTGCCAGTCGGCCCGTAAGCGCCAGGCACCCAGGTTAGCGCCGAGGGTGCCATTACCATTTACGCTGTAGCCTTGGTTGTGATCCTTCAGCTGGCGTTGAGTTTGTGCATTGACGTTGTAATCCACCAGCAGCCCCGGGATACCTTCTTCCCAGCGTGATGGCGGATCCCAATCCGCCGAGGTATATTCCAGATACACCTGCGGCAGATTGATAGACATCGTCGATGTGCCCAGATCGCCCTGAGCCGTCATTCCCGGCAGGCTGCTGAGTACCAGACATTGACCTTGATCCCACCAGGTAAGGTCGGCCTGAGCTGTCGGCTTTAATCCGAACTGTTCAACCAACTCAGGGCTAATACAAGCTTCACTGCCATTTGGGTCGCTATCCGGTGGCGTAAACCTGACCGTCTGCTCCGGTAACTCCTGCATATTGATCTTGACTAACATGGTATAATTCCCCGGCATAATAAAACCACCGCGGGAAAATCGCCCCAGATCAATATTTTCGCGCTCTTTGACATCTAATATGTCGGTATTGAACTGGATATCATCTGCATGCGCACGAATGATACCACCACTTAAAATGAAGGTAATCAAGACCCCTAGAACACTCGGGCGTGAAGGTAATAATCTCATATAAGATAAAGTCATCATCCTTGGACCTTTTAATTACCACCAATACTTGGCTTTGTGATTTTAAATTTTTTTCTTCAGCCAAAAATAAATGGAGAGCGATTGGTTACCGACTTATCACATGATGGCTTCAGTAATAATCCATTTTAAAACGTAATGCAGACGTATAATTTCCTGGGTGTAAAACCTGCTGATTGCTGACCAACCGTAAAGAGTAGTTCAGCCGCATATCTCCAGCCAGGATCCTGCTGGCAGGGAGTGGGCTGCCGGGTAAGGCAACATTGCCATTATCGTCGATAATTTCAAGTGCCACTCCTTTAGCTTGTCCATCAACGGCAAATAAACCTGAATCATTCCTGCCGTCAAAAGTAATTTTGAAATGCTGCCAGTTACTCAATGACGCGTTATGACGTATTAAAGAGCAACGGACTAATTGAACAGCAAACAGGTGAGGTAATCCACGGCCATCACGAGCTATTTGGCTCAGCGGTAATGTTCCCATCTCAATGGTTTGATCGCGACTCAAGGTATCAATAGCGCAAGCCGTTTCAATAATGGCTCCGTGCATATTGACCCGTCCCCATGCTTCCACTGGAGCCGAATAGGCTAACGGACTGGCGGCTGAGAACAATAAGCAGCAGGCCAGAGTCTTATAGGCATTAACATTCATGGTTAGACTCCAGTATCACCGTGGAAAATAATGCATGCGGTTGCCCGCATGCATTGTTCGCAAGCCGGATGTTACTGGTATGCGAGGGTGAAATCGGCTACGCTGCTGAAGTCGCCAGGGACGATGGTTGCGGAAGCGCCGTCACCCTGCAGATAGGCAGAGAATACCAAGGTGTTAGAACCATCTTGGATACCCTGAGGTTTAGAAGCTTGACCCAGTTCAATCAGTTTGCCGGTACCGTCGGTAATCGCAATGCTGGCACCTTTGGCTGTACCGGTAATCCCCAACAGACCGTTTGCACCTTCTGCGCCGCTAAACGTGGTCAACACGGTTTTGGCCGTTGACAGGTTGCAACCTTCCAGACGGATCTGGAAGTTTTTAGGAATAGAAGTGCCGGTATTATTATCAGCCTGCAATGCCACGTTCGATACCTGGCCTAGGTTAACCGTTTGATCGATGGTTTCAGGGTCGATTGAACATGGTGCATCAATGATTGAGCCTTTAAAGGTGACAGAACCGTGGCCTTGATCGGCTGCATTTGCACCAGTAACCATTACCATGCCTAAACCTAGAGCCATAACCAGTTGATTCAGTTTCATATAGATATCCTTAGTTTCCAATTTCCTTTTCGCGTTCCCACTATAAAGAAGCGAAGTTTTTTGTATTCCATTCTCCCGAATGCATAACAGAAACACTTTAATCAGAGCCTCTGACTAGGCTTTGAATATTGCTCAAGCATTTCTGAGGGCCATTTTAGGGAAAAATCGCCAAAGTGGTATAATATAATTATAAATTCGAATCTATAGATTTTTGGTCTACTGATTATTATTTTTATAGGTTTTTTGTCTTCTTAAAGAGCATTAATTGTCGCAAAAAATAAACATTAATATAACAATATATACTCTGATTTAGTGGGTTTACCTAAATTGGCTATTTTAAAGGTGCGGAGTATTAGTAATGGAACGTTACTATCCAAGCTACAACTTTTGTTTCTTTACAGAAAAACGTATTGACCTGATGTTTAATCGACAATAGTATTGGAATTAAATTTTTCATTATGAAGCACATGATTTTGTTGTAATTTCTTATTAAAATAAATGCTAAGTGTTTAATTTTATGGGATTATTCCTATTGTGTTAGTTTGGATTCTTAACATTTTGTGGTACGAAAGGGATTGAATATCATGATCTATGTCATTAATAATAGAATTTATTTTAACTATACTGAAAATAGGGTATGGAGTGATGAGGTTAATCAGATTATTATCCCTAGATTCTCCAGTGAGATCCTGGCGCTCTTTCTTGCCAATAATGATAAAGCACTCTCACGCGACTTCATGCTCACAGAGGTATGGGAAGCGCGGGCGTTGAACGGTTCCAATAATAATCTCAATAACTATGTCTCTATACTACGCAGAAAACTATCCCTGCTCGGTGGAGATAACCTGATCATTACCATACCCAAATACGGCTTCAGCTTTACCGCGGACTCTATCGAAAAAATCGCCTGTGATATCCTGCAATCTGATGATGCTGTTAATGAGTATGAAACAGGAAGTAACGAAGATGTGATGACTAATCATGAGGACGTTCATTTACCGAATGATGAAGTCAGTGCCCCAGAAAAGGCGAAAGAATCAACAATGGTTGCAGAGCATTCGGCCCCGGTTCGCTACAGCATTTTTCACCCTATTTTTCAAAAAATAACGCTTATCAAGATGCTGATTGTCAGCATCATCGCGATCATTTTTTCTTTGATACTGTTTCACGTCTTTTGCATTGGTTCTCATTTTACATCGAGTGATCTCGTCGTTACCAAGATCAAAGATATTGGGTTGTGTCAGACTTTTGTGATTAATGAGAGCGTACAGGCGATTCGCAGAGAAGATTTGATCGCAGGCGCTGAGCGAATAATCATTGAAAATGATATAAATTGTGCTCAATATGCGAAGATTTATTATTCTAAAACGAGGAAGAGAGATATAGCGGGAGGACGGGTAAAGCGAGATACTCTGTCTTATTGCCCGGATGTGCCACACCATTATTGTGAGAACTTTTATTATTCGGAGAATAAGAGATGAAAAATAAATTCATCTTAACGATTTTTTTACTGGTTTTTGTAACCGGTTTGGCAATGATTTATTTTTTTATGAGTCATACAGATAAACAGTTTTCATGTGCCGCAAAATTAAATACCGATATTACGGAAAACGATCAATCTACAAAAGCACTTTACGATATATTCTTTTTGTTTGATGGTCATAATACAGGGTATATTATCGTTGAAGGAACCTATATCAGTAATGGTGTCTATGAAAAAATAAATACGGCTTTTGACTTTTCATATGAAAAGCAGAATGACTTCTATTCAATCAAAACGTATGGAGGTAAGGCATCCGAGCTTTTGCCATTCTTTCTGCAATGGGAAACTGCCAAGTTTAAATTTAGTCAATTAACTAAGGATGACTTTGTTATCTCTGGGCCGATAAATCCTATCTTTCTGGTTTGTACGAAAGCGTAGCTATGTTAAACAATGCAGCGTAATACTGAACCGCTAAAACCTGATCCCATTGATAGCCCCCTTAAACGTAAGAACAACAATCCATCATATCTTCTTACCTTTTGTCATCTTTGGCCAGTATACTTAATTCCAGCTTGAGGGCGCTTTGCCGCTCAGGAACGGTCAACCTTAACGAATGAAGGGATACACAGTGAAAAATATTTTCTTTTTTGATGCGATGCTGACGCCGAAAATCATTACCGTCGTTTATTGGCTTTGCCTGTTGGGCATCCTGGTCGGTGGGATCGGGTCGATGTTCTATGGTGAGTTTTTCCGTGGTCTGCTGGGTATGATCGTTGGCGGTGTCTTTACCCGTGTCTGTTTTGAAATGGTGATCATCGCCTTCAAAAATAACGAGTATCTGCGCAAGATTGCTGAAAAACCGTAATGTTGTGAACGCTGGCGGTGGCATCATTAACGCCACCTCCCAGCAAATAAGACTACTGGCAAACTCTCACCGGGCTCACAACCATGCTGCGCCCGCTCAGCTAAAACCGAGCAGGGTAAACGCATCGTCCTCGGGGTAGTAATCCAGCAATCGCGTGGTCTCTTCTAACGACAGTCGCTTATAGCGGTTGTTAGAGATGCCATGCACCACCGCATGCTGCACGTTGGTAACGCGGATGCAGCGATCGAGCAGATCGGCGGCATCCCGGTGGCTCAGGAAGGCGCTCATATCCCGCGCGCTGATCTGCTGGCCCGCTTCCAGCGTGGTGAAGTTGGCAATCCGCACCGACAGGGCTGAAAGCCCCTCCTGATGGGCAAAATAGGCGGCGATCCCTTCGCCAAACGCCTTGCTGGCCCCGTACATATTCTTCGGCTTCGGCGCATCATCCGGGCGCACCTGGTAATCCAATGGATAGCCTTCCACCGCTTGTGCACTGCTGGCAAACACCACGCGTCGGCAGCCTGCGTCTTTCGCTGCCCGGAAAATGTTGAATGTGCCAAGGATATTGTTGTTCATCAGTGAGGAACAGAAATCGGCATCCGCGGAGGGATCGGCGGCCAAATGCAGCACGGTGTCGATATTGACGCAGGCCGCACGGCAAGCCTCGATATCGGTGATGTCGAATGTCAGAGCCTGATCATTAGGGCGTAAATTAGTGAGTAAGTCAGTTTCTCTTTCCGCCAGGCGAAAATCGTAACGGTGACCGGCGAACTGCCTGAACGCGGTCGCCACTCGGCCACCGGCACCGGTAATTAACACCCGCCCAAGCTCTGTACGTAATGTCATGGCGACTACTTTCCTTAAAACAAATTTTCTGGAGACTAGTAATAATACTCTGAACTATTTTTGTCCATCTTTTAGTTAGTTTTTCTGATGTGTTTGCTGGGTTGATTAAGATTTTGCTTGGCATTTTATGGGGTTTCAAGGTGGCTTTCGGGGTGCTCAGAAAGGAGTGTAATGATAAATACAATGAAACAATCAGGTCGAAATTAATTCGTAATTCAATGTTATTTAATGATTTTAGTCTTTATTGATTATGTTTTATTGCGTATAAAGACATACCTTTACCGTAAATTACACTTCGGTAATATGTTAAAAACAATAATGTTTCGTGGGGCTAACTCCCGATACAAAAGCGCTGGAGGGTGGCCGGGAATTTTGTCTACCGGATCACACTTCGGCAACTTTGTGGCGGAAAGCCTTGCCGCACTGAAAAACAGAATGTTACCGTCATAGCTCAACCGATTTAGGGTTGTCACTGCTTCGGCAGGCAAAACCTAAACCTCGAGTTTCTGTTTCCCCACGTTGGGATCAGAGGCAACGAGGTTTAGGTTTTTTTTTGCGCTGAATTCCTCCACGACGATTGGCCATCGCCGTGGCTGGGGAGCAGCAAGGTTAAGCGTTAAGGATACAGCGATGAAATATCAGGAATTAGCCAGTGAGATTTTGGCCGGCGTCGGTGGCCGCGACAATGTGAAAAGCCTGGTGCACTGCGCCACCCGCCTGCGTTTTAAACTACAAGAGCACGGCAAGGCGGATGCGGAGGCGCTGAAGAAAAACCCGGGCGTCATCATGGTGGTGGAAAGCGGCGGCCAGTTTCAGGTGGTGGTGGGCAACCACGTCGGGGACGTTTATAGCGCCTTGGAAGCGCAGCTTGGTTCGGACAAAGAAACTCCCGCCAATGCATCAGAGGATAAAAAGGAAAACCTGCTCAGCCGCTTTATCGACGTGGTTTCCGGCATTTTTACCCCGCTGCTCGGTGTGATGGCGGCTTCGGGGATCCTGAAGGGCTTCCTGGCGTTGAGCCTGGCCTGTGGTTGGCTGTTGGAGAGTAGCGGCACCTACAAGTTGCTGTTTGCATCGAGTGACGCGCTGTTCTATTTCTTACCGATCATGCTGGGTTACACCGCCGGTAAGAAATTTGGCGGCAACGTTTTTGTTACTATGGCCATTGGTGGGGCGTTGACGCATCCGTTGATGATGGGGGCTTTTGAGGCGGCACAGCTTCCGGGTGCCCAGCCGGAGTATTTCCTCGGTATCCCTATTACCTTTATCAACTACAGCTCGTCGGTCATTCCGATCATTTTTGCCGCCTGGGTGTCCTGCCGCCTGGAGCCGCTATTTAACCACGTGTTGCACAGCGCACTGCGTAATTTCGTGACGCCGTTGCTGTGCCTGGTGATCACCGTGCCACTCACCTTCTTGCTGATTGGCCCGGCGGCTACCTGGCTGAGTTTGATGTTGGCCAACGGCTATCAGGCCATCTATGCCTTTAACCCGATCGTTGCCGGTGCCTTTATGGGGGCGGCCTGGCAGGTCTGTGTGATCTTCGGCCTGCATTGGGGGCTGATACCGCTGATGCTCAACAATATGAGCGTGTTTGGGCGCGACACCCTGTCCCCACTACTGCTGCCTGCGGTGATGGGGCAAGTGGGGGCGACGTTGGGCGTGATGTTGCGTACCCGCGATGCCAAGCTGCGGGTGATGGCGGGCTCCGCCGTTACCGCCGGTATCTTCGGCATTACCGAGCCTGCGGTGTACGGGGTGACGCTGCCAAACAAACGGCCATTTATTTTCGGTTGTATTGGCGGTGCGTTGGGTGGTGCGGTGATCGGTTACTTCCACACGGCAACCTACTCGTTCGGTTTGGTCAGTATCTTCACCTTTGCCCAGATCATTCCGGCGGGCGGCTTTGATGCGACGGTCTTGGGGGCGATTGCCGGTACCTTGGTGTCGTTTGTCTTTGCGACCATTGCCAGCTATCTGTTCGGCATCGTACCGCCAGCGGAACAACCGGCCGAAGCGGCACCAGCCCCAGCTCCACAGGCATCGCTCAACCGCAAGCAACAAATTACCAGCCCGATTGCGGGTGACATCATCCCGTTGGAACAGGTTCAGGATGCCACCTTTGCCAGCGGCCTGTTGGGTAAAGGCGTGGCGATTATGCCGCATCAGGGCCGCGTGGTTGCCCCGGTTAATGGCTGCGTGGCATCGCTGTTCAAAACCAAGCACGCCATCGGCATTGAATCGGATGAGGGCGCCGAGGTGCTCATCCACGTGGGCATCGATACCGTCAAACTTAACGGTCTGCATTTTACCGCCCATATCAAAGAGGGCGATCGCGTTAAGCAGGGCGATCTGCTGATCGAGTTTGACCAGGAGGCGATCCGCGCCGCGGGTTTTGATACCACCACACCGATCATCATCAGCAACAGTGACGACTATGTCGATGTGCTCACCAGCGGCCAAAGCCCGGTGCGGGAACAGGCACCGTTGCTGACATTATTACGTTAATCAGGTTTATTGAGGAGAAAGCGATGAGTTGCAAATTTCCACAGCATTTTCTATGGGGCGGCGCGGTCGCGGCAAATCAGGTAGAAGGGGCGTATCTGGAGGATGGCAAAGGCCTTTCAACCTCAGATCTGCAACCCCAGGGGATCTTTGGCGGGCTGACGCCGCGCGTTGCCGGGGACAGCGGTATCAAGGATGTGGCGATCGATTTCTACCACCGTTACCCTGAAGATATCGCGCTGTTTGCCGAAATGGGCTTCAAGTGCCTGCGTACCTCGATCGCCTGGACGCGTATTTTCCCGCAAGGGGACGAAGAAGTACCGAATGAAGCCGGGCTGGCATTTTACGATCGGCTGTTCGATGAGATGGCCAAATACGGCATTCAGCCGCTGATCACCCTGTCGCATTACGAAATGCCCTATGCACTGACGCAAAAGTACGGCGGTTGGGGCAATCGCCAGCTTATTGAGTTTTTCGAGCGCTATGCCCGCACGGTGTTCGAGCGTTACAAGCATAAGGTCAGACACTGGCTGACCTTCAATGAGATCAACATGTCGCTGCATGCGCCGTTCACCGGCGTCGGTCTGCCGGAAGACAGCAGCAAAAGCGAGATTTACCAGGCGATCCACCATCAGTTGGTGGCCAGCGCCAAGGCGGTAAAGGCCTGCCATGAGATCGTGCCGGACGGTAAGATTGGCAATATGTTGCTGGGCGGCATTCTTTATCCGCTGAGCTGCAAGCCGGAAGACCTGTTGGAAACTCAGCGCCAGAATCGCGACTGGATGTTCTTTGGTGATGTGCAGGTGCGTGGTGCGTACCCGGCCTATATGAAGCGTTACTTCCGTGAGAACGACATTCAGGTGACGATCACTGAGGAAGATAAGCAGGCGCTGCGCGCAACCGTCGATTTCATCTCGTTCAGTTACTATATGAGCGGCTGTGTTACCACCGACGAAGAGCAGAACAAGACTGCCCGGGCCAATATCCTTAACATGGTGCCTAACCCGCATCTGGCAAGCTCGGAATGGGGCTGGCAGATTGACCCGGTGGGGCTGCGTTATCTGCTCAACGTGCTGTATGACCGCTATCAGAAACCGCTGTTTATCGTCGAGAACGGGCTGGGAGCGAAAGACCGCATCGAGGTTGACGGCAGCATCAACGACGATTACCGCATTGACTATATCAACGACCATCTGGTGCAGGTTGCGGAAGCGATCGACGATGGGGTAGAGGTGATGGGTTACACCAGTTGGGGGCCGATCGACCTGGTCAGCGCTTCCAAAGCGGAGATGGCGAAGCGCTACGGCTTTATCTATGTCGATCGCGATGATGCAGGTAACGGCAGCCTGGAGCGCCGCCGCAAGAAGAGCTTCTACTGGTATCGCGATGTGATCCACAGCAATGGTAGTAGCTTGAAGATCAAGTAATTACGCTAGGAAAACATGCCCCTCACCCCACCCCTCTCCCTGTACAGACCGGGGACATCATGAACACTTGTTCGGGGACATGGTAGACACTTACAACATAGGTATGAGTACTTCTGAGTGGAGCTGCTTATGCCGTGGAATGAGAGAT
>NZ_JBKJYW010000261.1:0-6597 GCF_046715635.1 Serratia sp. (in: enterobacteria) | reverse complement strand
ACGCTGGCGTGCCCCCCTTTGGCAAAGCAGATATGTTCGTAAACCTCATCGCTCAGGATATAGATTTCCCGATCGGCGATGGCGGCCCATAGCTGCTGCATATCTTCTGCCGACCAGGCCGTGGCGGAGGGGTTCTGCGGAGTGTTAAGGATCACCAGCCGCGTGCGCGGTGAAAGCTGTTCGGCAAACCGTTGCCAATCCACCTTGAAGGCGGGTGGCTGCAGGGCAATGCGCTTCAGAACGCCGCCGGAAAGCTGTACCGCCGGGGCATAGCTGTCGTAGCTTGGGTCGAAGCAAATCACTTCATCGCCGGAGCGAACCAGGGCGCTGATCGCAGCGAACAACGCTTCGGTCGCCCCCGCAGTAACGGTCACTTCACTATTGGCATCGGGCTGCCAGCCATAGAGTTGAGCGGTTTTTTCCGCAATGGCTTCGCGCAATGGTGCCGCACCCGTCATCGGTGCGTATTGGTTTGCCCCCTGGCTGACGTGCCAGCTCAGGCGCTGTTTTAAATACTCCGGGCCATCAAAATCTGGGAAACCCTGCGACAGGTTGATCGCCTGATGCTGCTGAGCCAGGGCGCTCATCTGGGTAAAGATGGTGGTGCCGAGGTCGGGTAATTTACTGGCTGGGACAGGTGCGGTGCTCATATCAGGCTATTTCTCCTGGCGCGTATGTTGCGAATAATATAGCACGATGTTAATGTTTAGCAATCAAGACGTTTAGACGTCCGTAGCCATCAGGAAACAAGACGGAATGACAGAAAACCCGCAACTACCAGCCCTATTGGCCGCCTGCCACTGGATCGGTGAAAAAGGCTGGTGCCCGGCGACCGGCGGCAATATGTCGCTGCGCCTTGATACCCAACACTGCCTGGTGACCGAGTCCGGCAAAGACAAAGGTAGCCTGAGTGAACAGGATTTATTGCTGGTGGAAACGGCAAACAACCATGTCCCCAGCGGCCGTACGCCTTCGGCGGAAACCGGTCTGCACACGCTGATCTACCGCCTTTATCCCACCGTCTGTGCCATCCTGCATACCCATTCGGTCAATGCCACGGTGCTTTCCCGTGTGGAGAAGAGTGAGGCGCTGGTGCTGCAAGGGTATGAAATGCAGAAATCGCTCAGCGGCCAGAAGAGCCACCTCGACAGCGTCAGCATCCCTATTTTTGATAACGACCAGGATATTCCGGCGCTGGCTGCGCGTGTGGCCGCATTTGCCGAGGTAACGCCCTTGCAGTACGGTTTTCTGGTACGTGGCCACGGCTTGTATTGCTGGGGCAAACAGGTGGAGGAAGCGCGCCGCCACCTTGAAGGGCTGGAGTTCCTGTTCCAGTGCGAACTGCAACGCCGTTTACTGGAGGCCAAATGATCCGCGCCATCGTCACCGATATTGAAGGCACCACCAGCGATATCCGCTTTGTGCATCAGGTTTTGTTCCCCTATGCCCGTGAGCGTTTGGGGGAGTTTATCCGTAGCCATACCAACGACGCCGAAGTTGTGGCTCCGCTGGCGGCATTGCGTGCAGAGATTGCGCAACCCGATGCCGATAATGAGCTGCTTATTACCACCCTTTATCGCTTTATGGATGAAGATCGCAAATCGACCGCGTTGAAGGCCTTGCAGGGCATTATCTGGCGCAGCGGCTATCAGAACGGCGATTTTCAGGGGCATCTCTACCCCGAGGTGGCCGAACAGCTGGCCGCCTGGCAGCAGCAAGGGTTGAAACTGTTCGTCTACTCTTCCGGTTCGGTTGAAGCGCAAAAACTGCTGTTTGGTTACAGCGATGCGGGCGATCTGCAACCGCTGTTCAGCGGTTACTTTGATACGCACGTGGGGGCCAAGCGTGAAAGCGCGTCATACCACAATATCGCCCAAGCCATCGGCCTGGAACCTGCTGAACTGCTGTTCCTTTCCGATATCCATCAGGAGCTGGACGCGGCACGGCTAGCGGGCTGGCATACCTGCCAACTGATCCGTGACGCCGCCGATCCGCAAAGCCGGCACCGGCAGGTTAACCGTTTTGATCACATCGAGTTAGGGGAGTTTGTCTAATGAGTGGATTGACCATTTTTAGCGATAAAGAGCCGCAGCAGCCGTTATGGCAGAGCCAGGATGCACAGGCTATCCAGCAGCAGTTGGCGCAGATTGGCGTGCGTTTTGAGCGTTGGCAGGCCGATCGTGAATTGGGCGAGAGCCCACAGTCCGAAGCGGTGATCGCCGCCTATCAGCATGAGATCGACCGGTTGGTGGCTGAAAAGGGCTACCAGAGCTGGGATGTGATCAGCATGCGTCCGGACAACGCCCAGCGTGAAGTGTTGCGGGAAAAATTCCTGGCCGAACATACCCATGGCGAGGGTGAAGTGCGCTTCTTTGTCGAAGGGGCGGGGCTGTTTTGCCTGCATCTGGAAGGTAAAATCTTCCAAATCCTGTGCGAGAAGAACGACTTGATCTCGGTGCCGGCCAATACCCGCCACTGGTTTGATATGGGCTCGGCGCCCAATTTCACCGCCATCCGCGTTTTTGATAATCCGGAAGGTTGGGTGGCCCATTTCACCGGCGACCAGATTGCCCAGGCCTATCCCAAGTTAGCCTGAGTTCAATGCAGTAATGCCTGTTGGTTAAGGCGATCAATTTCCCCTCACCCCGACCCTCTCCCACAGGGAGAGGGAGTCGCTACGGTGCAGCGTTCAGGTGCTGGAGCTAAATTTTGGCACATTCCTAACTCCAGCGAATATGGAGCTGAAGGCCAGTGCGTATGCTAATTTGTGGCACGTTCGGTCCCCTCTCCCTGTGGGAGAGGGCTAGGGTGAGGGCAGCATTATGCCAATGCGCGCTGGAAAATGCCGTCGGCAACTTGCTCTGGCGTAATGACGCCGCTATCCAACACCCAGCCGCTGATTAACGCCGCCGGAGTCACATCGAATGCCGGGTTGTAGGTTGGTGCATTGAGGGGCGCCCACTGGCAGGAACCAAAACTGCCGCTGACGCCGGTGACTTCTTCGGATGCACGCTGTTCGATAGGAATGGCCGCGCCGTTCGGGCAGTGGGGATCGTGCGTGGTATGTGGGGCGGCTACGTAAAACGGAATACGGTGGTAATGGGCCAGCACCGCCAGGCTGTAAGTGCCGATTTTATTGGCCACGTCACCGTTGGCCGCAATGCGGTCTGCGCCAACCCAGACGGCATCGACCTGGCCCGTAGCCATCAGGCTGGCGGCCATAGAATCGCAGATCAAGCGGTAAGGAATACCCAGCTCACCCAGTTCCCAGGCGGTAAGGCGGCCCCCTTGCAGCAACGGACGGGTTTCATCGACCCAAACCTGGGCGATCTTGCCTTGCTGGTGCGCACGCAGCAGAACGCCTATCGCTGTACCCACGCCCGCCGTTGCTAATCCTCCGGTGTTGCAATGGGTAAGCAGGTGGCTACCCGGTTTCACCCACTCGGCACCGTTATCGGCGATGCGATCGCACAGGGTCCGATCTTCCTCCACTAGGCGCAGCGCTTCCTCGCTCATGGAGCTCACCCAATCCGGCTGTGCCAAAGCCTGCTTCATACGATCCAGGTTGTTCATCAGGTTCACCGCGGTCGGGCGTGAGGCGCGTAGCGTCTGCAATGCCTGTTCCAGCTCAGCCTGCGACAGACCACGTTCGGCCAACAGGGCAAGCAGCAGGCTGGCAGACAGCCCGATCAACGGTGCGCCACGCACCCGCAGGGCGCGGATATGCCCAACCAATTCGTCCACGCTGTCGCAGGGCAGCCAGCGTTTTTCCTGCGGTAAGGCTTGCTGATCGAGGATCTGCAGTCGGTTATTTTGCAGGCTCAGGCTGGTGGTGTTAAGTGCTTGCATCAGTGGTTAAATCCTTGTGTGTTTCTTATTGCATCTGTGAACCCATTCTGCCAACATGATGTCTGGATGTATAGACGTCCAAACGCTTTTGCGTCTAAAAATAAAAAAATCATCGCTATGGGAAAGAACAGAGGGGTTGGAGGATGTCACAATATCGTACGTTTACTGCTGCCGATGCCGTTGCATACGCGCGCCAATATGGGCAACTCGCCGATCCACAGGCGCTGGTGAGTGCCGACGAAATCGGCGATGGCAATCTGAACCTGGTCTTTAAAATCCGTGATGCTGACGGCGTCAGCCGGGTGATTGTCAAACAGGCGCTGCCGTATGTACGTTGCGTGGGGGAATCCTGGCCGTTGACGCTGGATCGGGCGCGTATCGAAGCGGAAACGCTGCTGATCCACGGGGCGCTGTGCCCACGTCACACGGTGCAGGTGCTGCATCACGATCCTGAGCTGGCGGTGATGGTGCAGGAAGATCTCTCTGACCATCACATTTGGCGCAGCGAGTTGGTGAAAGGGCGCTACTATCCGCTGGCAGCCGGGCAACTGGCGGAATACTTGGCGCAAACCCTGTTCCATACCTCTGATTTTTACCAGAGCGCACAGCTGAAAAAGGCAGAAGTCAGCCGCTTCAGCAACCCGGAGCTGTGCCAGATCACCGAAGATCTGTTTTTCAGCGATCCTTATCAGGATCATGAGCGTAATCAGTTTGACGAGGCGCTGTTGCCGCAGGTGCTGGCACTGCGTGATGACGCGGCGCTGAAGCTGGCGGTAGCCGGGCTGAAACATCGTTTCCTGAGCAAGGTCGAAGCGCTGCTGCATGGTGATATTCACAGCGGTTCGATCTTCGTCGCAGAAGGCAAGCTGAAGGCGATCGACGCCGAGTTTGGCTTCTACGGGCCGATCGGCTTCGACATTGGCACTGCGCTGGGTAATCTGCTGCTGAACTATTGTGGGTTACCTGGGTTGTTCGGCCCGCGTGATGCGGCGGCCGGGCGTGAGCAGCGGTTGCAGGATGTGCGTGAGCTGTGGCTGATCTTTGCCGATCGCTTTCTGGCGTTGTGCCATCAACATAGCCGCGACGCAACGCTGGCGCTGCCCGGCTATGCCGAGCAGTTCCTGCAACAGGTATGGACGGATGCGGTGGGCTACTGCGGCACGGAGCTGATACGCCGCACTATCGGGCTGGCGCACGTGGCCGATCTGGACAGCATCACCGATGCACAAATGCGTGCCGAATGTCAGCGCAACGCCCTCAATCTGGGCCGCGCGCTGATCGTTAACGCGCCGCACATAGAACACATCGATGCCTTGCTGGCGCGTATCCGCCAACATGGCTGAGCCAATCTGAATCTGCAATGAAAAGGGGCGATCCGTTATGGCATCGCCCCTTTGGCATTTATGACCCGTGACCGTTATGCGGCTTCAGTCTGCTGCTGGCGTTTCTCCAGCTTTACTGGCTTTACCGGCTGTTGCGCCGCCAGCGCGTCCGGAGCAAAGTCATCAACGTTGATTGAACGCAGACGGCTCTCTTCCGCTTTCACCAGGATTTTGGCTTCATCGGCGCTGATTTTGCCTTCATCCAATGCACGCTGTGCCAGGCGATCGAGGCGGGTGAACGGCAGGTTCTTACCGGCTTGCTTGCACAGGCGCTGGTGGATAGGTTCTGCGGCGATCACGTCCAGCAGCGCGGCTTCCAGCAGGCCAACCGGGTTATGCTCGCTTGGCGTCAGGTATTGACCACGGCCAAGGCGGCTACGGGTGGCCGAAGGCTGTTGGATAATCTTCGCCAACTGGTGGTCCAGCTTATCGGAAGGTGCGGTATGCACGCGGCCGAATGGGAACACCACCAGACGCATCGCCCCGGCAATAAAGCGGTTAGGGAAGTTGCGCAGCAAATCGTCCAACGCTTGTTCTGCCTGGTTCAGGCTGTCTTGCACGCCCCAGTGAACCAGTGGCAGATCTTCTTTCTGACGCCCTTCATCTTCAAAACGTTTCAGCGTGGCCGAGGCCAGGTACATCTGGCTCAGCACGTCACCCAGACGGGCAGAGATACGCTCGCGGCGCTTCAGGCTGCCGCCCAGCACGCCCATGGAAACGTCAGACAGCAATGCAAGGTTGGCGCTCAAACGGTTCAAATGCTGGTAGTAGCGGCGTGTAGCATCCTTGGTTGGCGTGCTGCTGGTGCGGCCATTGGTCAGGCCGAGCCATAGGCTGCGCATTTTGCTGCTGCCGACGTGGCCGAGGTGGCCAAACAGCGCCTGGTCGAAGCTGTGCAGATCGTTGTTCTGCGCGGCTGCCATTTCGGTCAGCACATAAGGATGGCAGCGGATCGCCCCCTGGCCAAAGATCATCATGGTACGGGTCAGGATATTGGCACCTTCCACCGTGATGGCGATCGGCGCGCCCTGGTAGGCACGGGCCAGGAAGTTGGCTTTGCCCAGCATGATGCCTTTACCGCCGGTGATATCCATCGCATCAATGATGGCCTGCTGGCCACGGAGGGTACAATGGTATTTGACGATGGCGGACAGCACCGCAGGCTTTTCGCCCTGCATCAACGCATAGGTGATCAGCGACGCGGCGGCGTCCATCACGTAGGTATTACCGGCAATACGTGCCAGCGGTTCTTCAATCCCTTCCATCTTACCGATAGAGATTTTGAACTGGCGGCGAATATGGGCGTAAGCGCCGGTCGCCAAAGCCACCGATTTCAGGCTGCCGGTGGAGTTGGACGGCAGAGTGA